>NZ_JAHBDD010000016.1:0-84809 GCF_019956155.1 Pseudomonas sp. BF-RE-22
GTGAGGCGTTGAGCTAACCAATACTAATTGCCCGTGAGGCTTGACCATATAACACCCAAGCAATTTGACTACTCGAAAGAGCATCAGATTGCGGTGTGTGAAGACGCAATGAACCGAAAGTTCGAGAGCAACACACAAACTATCGCATACCCAATTCGCTGGAACGTCGCAAGACGCGTCAGCTCAAGAATTTCTTGACGACCATAGAGCATTGGAACCACCTGATCCCATCCCGAACTCAGCAGTGAAACGATGCATCGCCGATGGTAGTGTGGGGTTTCCCCATGTGAGAGTAGGTCATCGTCAAGATTAAATTCCGAAACCCCAATTGCGAAAGCAGTTGGGGTTTTGTTTTGCCCGCAGGAAAGTGGCGCAAAGAAATTTAGGGATACGCTATAGCTTTGCAGGTTGTCGATCAGTTATGGCCCACTGTTCACGCTGCATCCGTCCCTGGAGGTCACAATGCCGCCCATCATCACGCGCCTGGTGGCGCTGTTTGTTCTTTGTCTGACGCTTGAAGTGCCAGCCCAGCCCGGCGCCTGCCCAGCTGGCGAGAAGCAAGTTTGCCTGGACGACTGCATCTGCCTGCCAGACCTGGGACAGGTGCTCGGCCCCGTGCCTGATGGTGTCTACCAGATCGCTGCACCTGCCCTGGCGCTGTGGCTGACCCAGGCCCACGCTGAAGTAGTCAACACCAGCATCCAACCCATCCCGCCGCACATCCGCGAGCAACTGCTGCGCTGGTACGACCCCGGTGTCCTCGATGCCGCGGGCTATAAAGTCAGCGACAACGGTCAGTTCAGTGCCGCCACTGCCATGCTGCAAAACCCCGATGTCGGAGCCGTGACGCTGATCGACATCATTCTCTTCCGGGACGCTCAAACCGCAGAACAGGATGTCGCGCTCTGGGCTCACGAACTCAAGCATGTGCAGCAGTTTCAGGAGTGGGGAGTCGATGGATTTGCCCAGCGGTATACACAGGATTTCAACGCGGTGGAGGCGCCGGCTTATGCCATACAGGCCGAGGTCAGGCGGTTTGTGCGGGGAGGGGCTGACTGAAAGGTAGCGTTCACCAAACGTCAGCACGTCATCAATGACTTCCCCGCTATACAAACGTAGTCTTGTCGATTCGCTTCCCATGACAAGAAAAAAAACAGGAGTCATTAATGCAACCGATCCGTCTCGGTCTGGTGGGCTACGGCAAGATTGCCCAGGATCAACACGTTCCAGCGATCAACGCCAACCCCGCGTTTCAGTTGGTCGCTGTCGCAACGCAAGGGCAACCCTGCGCCGGGGTAGAGAACTTTCAGTCCCTGGGCGAGCTGCTCGAAAACGGCCCGCCTGTGGATGCGATTGCGTTTTGCACACCGCCGCAAGGACGATTCGCACTGGTGCAACAAGCGTTGGCCGCAGGCAAACACGTACTGGTCGAAAAACCTCCGTGCGCCACGTTGGGCGAAGCGATGGCGTTGGTGAATCAGGTTGCAGAGCAAGGCGTCAGCGGTCTGTTCGCCTGGCATTCGCGCTACGCGCCCGGCATTGAAGCCGCTCGTGACTGGCTGGCCACCCGCACCCTGCAAAGCGTACAGATCGACTGGAAGGAAGACGTGCGCAAGTGGCACCCCGGCCAAGCGTGGATCTGGCAGCCCGGCGGCCTGGGCGTCTTCGATCCCGGCATCAATGCCCTGTCGATTGCGACTCATCTGCTGCCCCTGTCGCTGTTTGTCGAGTCCGCCGAACTGCGCGTCCCCGACAACTGCCAGTCGCCTATCGCCGCGTCCATCAAAATGTCCGACGCGCGCCACCTCGATGTTCGTGCGGAGTTCGATTTCGACCACGGCCATGACGAACTCTGGAGCATCGAGATTCGTTGCGCCGAAGGCATCCTGCGACTGGACAACGGCGGCGCACTCTTGAGTATCGACGGCGTGCGCCAGGCCGTATCGGAGGAGGGTGAGTACGCGGCGGTGTATCGACATTTTCAACAGCTGATTGGCGACAAGGCCAGTGACCTGGATCTCCAGCCGCTGCGACTGGTCGCTGATAGCTTTTTTGTCGGCCGCCGGGCGCTGGTTGAGCCGTTCTACGATTAGCGACGGCTCAGGAATGACGCTGTTCACCTGAACGCCAATTCAATTGGTGACCAGCAGCTCCGGGCCGAGGTAGTCGTTGATGTGGTCGATGTCGTCGTCGCCCAGGCTGCCCACCGAAGAGGCCAGGCGCAGGCGCGACATCAAGTAACGCAGCTTCGCCTCGAACAGATCGTGGCGTGCAACGAAGAGCAGTTCTTCGGCATTGAGGACGTCCGAGTTGGTGCTGGTGCCTCCTTCCTTGAAACCCTTGCGTGTGGACAGCAGTGAGCGTTCGTTGGACTCTACGGCCCGCTCCAGGGCGTGAATACGTTTGGCGCCGCTCTGTACGCCGGCGTACTCGCGGGTGGTGCCGGAGATGACTTCCTGTCGCGTGGCGTCGAGTTCGTCCAGGGCCTTGGAACTATTGGAACTGGCCTGGCGTGCCAGCGCGCTGGTGCCGCCACCGTTGTACAGCGGGAAATTGACTTCCAGCCCGATTGAGCCGTAGCGGTTGCGTTGATTCAGCTCGGAGATGGATTGGCTATCGCCCGCGGTGTAGCCGGCAACGAAATCCAGTGTCGGCCAGTGGCCCGCCTTGACGCGCTTCACTTCTTCTTCAGCAAGGTCGCTGCTATGACGGCGCGCATGGATCAGCGGGCTGTCGGTCTGAGCCTTGACCAACCAGTCCTGCAGGTTGCTCGGCAGCAGCGGTGGCGTATCGAAAGTCGGACGCAAGGTGGTCAACGATTCGGGGGTTTCTCCGATGTACTCCTCAAGCTTGCGGCGGGCATTGATCAGGTTGTCCTGCGCTTCGATCAGCTCGGCATCGGCAAGGTCGCGGCGAGCGATCGACTCGTCGATGTCGGTGACGGTGCCGGCCCCCAGCTCCATGCGCCGTTTCGCCGAAGCGAGTTGCTCCTCGAAGGCGTTCAGCTTGGACTTGGCGAGGACGATGGTTTCGCTGGCCAACAGCACGTCGAAATAGCTTTCGGCGAGGCGCACCGCGGCGTCCTGACTCTTGGCATCGAACACCGCGACGCTGTAGTCGGCACGCTGTTTACCCTGGCGGTACTCGGCCATTTTCTGTTTGTTGAACAGCGGCTGGCGCAAGCGCACGTTGGCGCCCTTGGAGTCGTAGTCCAGATCCCTCTCGATGCCGCTCTGGCGCTGGGTGCCATTGACCTTGTTGTCGTAGGCCGAGGCACTGATCTGCGGCAGCAGACCGGCCTGGCCGATGGCGCGGTTTTCCAGGCCGGCCTCCTTTTCATGCACGGCAGCGCGATAGACGGGGCCTTGGTACTGCAACAGATCCCACGCTTGTTTGAGATCAATGGCGCTGGCAGGCAGAGACAGCGATAGCAGGCAGGCGAACAGGCAATGACGGTCCATTTCATTGTTCCTTGAAAGAGCTGTCAACACGGTCGAGCATTGGTTTCAGAAGATAGCTCATCATGTTGCGCTCGCCAGTTTTGATGGTGACGCTGGCGGGCATGCCGGGACGAATGTGATTGCTGCCAAGCAGGTTCATGCCATCGGGTGTGACCTCTACCTGAGCCAGATAGAACGGTTGCTTGCTTTCCTCGTCCATCAGGCGGTCGGCGGAAACGGTCTTCACGCGGCCGGGGATGTTGGGCGTCTGGGCATGGTTGAAGGCCGGGAAGGCAATGTCCACGGCGAGGCCGGGGACCATCTTGTCGATGGCCTGCACGGGAATCATTGCGTCGACCTGCAGCGGCTCGTTGTCCGGAACGATTTCCATGATCTTGAAGCCGGGCTGGATGATCCCGCCGACAGTCGCAATGCTCAGGGACTGGACCATGCCATCGATGGGCGATCGAATCACCGTGTGGGTCACTTCATAGTCCAGCGCACGCAAGCGGTCGGCCAGGGTGGTGTTTTCCTTGGCGGTGTCGGTGAGCTGCGATTCGACTTCCTTCAGGTAATCATGCTGGCGCTGCAGGATGCGCAGCTTGATTTCGGTGGTCTGGCTACGCACGCGAGCGATGTTGTTGAGGTTCTCGGCCTGGCCGGCTGAGAGGTCGGCATTGCTGCGTTCCAGTTCCAGCAGGCGGTTGCGCGGCACATAGCCTTCGGCTGCCAGCACGCGGGTGCCTTTCAGTTCCTGGTTGAGGAAGTTGATCTGCGAGGCGCGGGCGCCATAGACCTGTTGCAGGCCCTTGAGCTGCACCGCCGACGCCGCGAGGTTTTCCTGCAGGATGCTGATTTCGCCAGCGAGGCCGGCGCGTCGGGTGTTCAGCAGGCGTTGCTGCAGATCCATGGCAGCCAGCAGGCGGTGGTCATTCCCAAAGCGCTTGAACAGTTCGGGATCGAAGTTCACTACGTCGAGGTTGTCACGTTCCGCTTCCAGGCGGTTTTCCACGGTCTTGCTGACGATGTACTGGGCGCTGACCGCACCCTGTTCGGCAAGTGCGCGCAGCGAATCGAGGCGGACCACCTCCTGGCCTTTTTTCACGGAATCGCCTTCGCGGACAAGAATGGCCTCCACGGTGCCGCCGCTCAGATGCTGCACGGCTTTGCGATTGCTGGTGACTTTTACCGTGCCTGTCGCTACCACGCCGGCATCCAGCGGCGCCAGCCACGACCACAGGAGGAAGCCGCCGAAGCCGGCGAGCACCAGCCACAGGCCCCTGCGCACAGGTTTGGCGACGTCCAGATCTACATCGTTCCTGGGATCGACGTGAATCATCTCGGTGTGTTGGCTCATTTGCATGATCGGTCACTCCCGCGTTTTGACGGAGGCCAGCGGAGTCGACGCGCCTGCAGGCATCACACTCGCCTTGCGCAGCGCTGCGAATACTTCGTCGCGAGTGCCGAGCATCTGCACGCCGCCGTCACGCAGCATCAGCACCTTGTCGACGGCGCAGAGCACATTGGGACGGTGGGAAATCAGAATGACGGTGGCGCCACGGTCTTTGAGTTGGGCCAGCGCATCGACCAACGCCTTTTCACCGACGTCGTCGAGGTTGGCGTTCGGCTCATCGAGCACAATCAGATTGGGGTCTCCATACAGCGCGCGGGCCAAGGCGATACGTTGCTTCTGGCCACCGGAAAGCGGGCTGCCATCGGTGCCCAGGCGGGTCTCATAACCTTGCGCAAAACGCAGGATCATCTCGTGCACGCCCGTTGTTCTGGCGGCGCGGATGACCGCGTCGCTGTCCACTTCGCCAAAGCGCGCAATGTTGTCGGCGATGGTGCCTTCGAACAGCTCTACGTCCTGTGGCAGGTAACCGAGCCAGGGGCCAAGTTCGCCTTTGTTCCAGGTGAAAATGTCCGCGCCGTCGAGGCGCACCTTGCCGGCCTGTGCCGGCCAGACGCCGACCAACAGGCGGGCTAGGGTGGATTTGCCCGAGGCGGATGGGCCGATAATGCCAAGGCTTTCGCCGGGGGAAAGGTTGAAGCTCACCCCGCGCAGAATCGTGTTGTTGGTGCCGGGGGAGCCGGCGTACACATTCTCCACCGCCAGCATGCCCAGCGGCCGTTGCAGCGACATGCTTGGTGGCCGGCGCGGAAAGTCGTTGAGCATTTCATTCAACCGGCCCCAGGCCGAGCGGCAGCCAAGCAGTTGCTTCCACGACGCGATGACTTGTTCCACCGGGCCCAGCGCACGACCGGTAAGGATCGAGCAGGCAATCATCATCCCGGGGGTGATCTTGCCTTCGATCGCCAGCAGCGCGCCGGCGCCGAGGATCAGCGATTGCAAGGTGATACGCACGAAGCGCCCGGTGCTGCTGATCAGGGCGGCCCGGTCTGAGGCCAGGGTCTGCATTTCCAGAATGCGCAAATGGCTTTGGTACCAGCGCTTGCCGATCGACGGCAACATGCCCATGGCCTCGATGACCTCGGCGTTGCGCAGGTTGTTGTTGGCGTAGGTGGCGGAGGAGAGGGCGGCCTGATTGGCTTCGGCCAGCGGCTTTTGCGTCGCTTTCTCGGTGAGGTAAGCCAGGCCCATCAGAATCAGCGAGCCGATGAGCGTGACCAGTCCGAGCAGCGGGTGGATCAGGTAGGCGACCAGCAGGTAGATCGGCGTCCATGGCGCATCAAAGAACGCGAACAGGCTGTTGCCGGTGAGAAATTGACGCACCTGCGCGAGATCCTGCAGGGCCTGGGCCGGATTGCCTCCGGCGCGGTTCAGGTTGCGCTCGAATGCGGCGGTGAAAATGCGTCGATTGAGGTCCATGTCGAGGCAGTTGCCGACCCGGATCAGCACACGGGTGCGGAACATTTCAAGCGTGGACATCAGCAAGAACAGGCCTATCACCAGAACGGTCAGCATCGTCAACGTTGTGACGTTGCGACTGACCAAGGCTCGATCATAGACCTGCAACATGTAAACGGCTGGCGTCAACATCATGACGTTGATGACGCCGCTGAAACCCGCCAGGGAGTAAAAACTACGACGAAGTCGGAAGAGTGCGTCGGCCAGTTCGGATCGAGAGTTCGACTGCTTTTGCATTTGGCTGACCCCCTCTTCAAAAAGCCGTTTGCCCTTGCGGAGCAGCAGCTAACAGATTTAGTCCCGTGGGTAGCCGTCGATACGCAGGTTCGCTCTCGGGCGAATCTCATGCAAATTTCTGCGTTGCTCCCGTAGCAAGCAGCGTAGGTCGCGGCGAAACAATCTGAAATAACATTTCGCTCTAATGGTGCGTCAATCTTTCTATAAGTCCATTAAAAACAGCGAGTTGAGAGGCTTAGCACCGGTCGTCCGGTTTGTCCGTCGTAAAATTGACAATTTTTTGCTATCCAACTTTAGTCTTACTCATTGACGACAACCGTCCGCCTGAAGTCTGTCAACTCTTTGGCAGCGAAAAGCGCGGTGGTTCTCCGAAGGAGCACAGCATGTCGATCACTTCGTTCTACTGCAGAGGGAAGGGGCTGTTCAGCAAGTTCGCCTTGACCTCAAGTTTCCATGGCCCGCCTAGGGCCCGGGTTCGCTCTGCCTGATCGCTTAGCGAGCCATTCTTTCGCGAGTTCCGCGAATTCCAGGCGCGCATACCGGGGGCCGTACTGACGGCTTTGCCTTCCCGTGTCAGCTCTCGCCAAAAAAATGAACCTACACACTGCGCAAGCCAGCACCCGACTGGGCGCGGGAGGATTCTTTTCGTCCCGTGCCCTTCACCAAAGAAATCGAGGGCAAGCAAAATGGCCAATTTCAACAAGTCCGACCTGGAGTTCATCCTCAAACAAATTTTCATCGCAGAAGCACATGCCGACGGCGCCAGCCTCAGTGATTTGCTACCCAACAGTCAGGTGCCTTTCGGCCTGCGCACCGTCGATGGCAGCTACAACAACCTGGTGACCGGGCAAAGTGAGTTTGGCGCTGCGGACAATGCCTTCCCGCGCCTGCTGGATCCCTCGTTTCTGGCGTCATACTCCGGGACAGGGGATGTGATCGACCCACAACCACGGATTATCAGTAACCTGATCGTTGATCAGACCGCCAACAACCCGGCTGCGGTTGCGGCGAACGGCGGTGCCGATCCGGTCATCAGCCCAGGCCCCGATGGTGTCTTCGGCACGGATGACGACAAACAAGTGTTCTTCATCCCCAACCAGTCCGCGGACGCCGGACTGACTGCGGGCTTCAACTCGTGGATGACTTTCTTCGGCCAGTTCTTCGACCACGGCCTCGACCTGGTCAGCAAGAGCGCTACCGATTTTGTGTTTATTCCGTTGCAGCCGGACGATCCGTTATTCGTGCCGGGCAGTCCGACCAACTTCATGGTGCTGCCGCGGGCCGTGCGTACGGCCGGCGCGGACGGAATTGTTGGCACGACGGACGATGGGCAGCTCAACACCACCTCGCCGTTCGTAGACCAAAGCCAGACTTACAGCTCCCACCCCTCGCATCAGGTATTTCTGCGCGAGTACGTCATCAACGCGGCAGGTGACCCTGTTGCAACCGGGCGCTTGATTACCAATCGCGATCTGGGCGCCGATGGCGAGTTCGGCACTGCCGATGATGGCGGCGCCGAAAATGGCGGCATGGCGACCTGGGCAGTGGTCAAGGCCCAGGCCCGTGACATTCTCGGCATCAACCTGACCGACGCCGATGTGCACAACGTGCCGCTGCTGGCGACCGACGCGTATGGCAACTTCATCCGTGGCCCGGGCGGTATGCCGCAGGTGGTGATGCGCATCAGCAACGGCGCAGACGGTATCGCCGGTACGGCGGATGACATCACGCAACTGGTCGAAGGCAACCGGGATGCTCCGATCAGTCTGGCCAACGCCGTGAGCACCGGGCATGGCTTCCTCGACGACATCGCGCACAATGCCGCGCCGGTACTCGTCGACGGGGTTTTGCAGGCGGATGGTGACACCGAAATCGGCAATGCGCAGCCAGTGGGCGCGGGCGGCAACAACCTGACCTACGACAACGAGCTGCTCGACGCTCACTACATTGCCGGCGATGGCCGGGCGAACGAAAACATCGGCCTGACCACTGTGCACCATGTGTTCCACTCCGAACACAACCGCCTGGTCCAGCAGTCCAAGGAAACCATCCTGGCCTCTGGCGATCTGGCGTTTCTCAATGAGTGGCTGGCAGACGACGTCGCGGCAATTCCGACGACTCCCGCCGAAATCGCAGGATTGGTGTGGGATGGCGAACGGCTGTTCCAGGCCGCCAAGTTCGGCACCGAGATGCAGTATCAGCACTTGGTGTTCGAGGAATTTGCGCGGACCGTTCAGCCGCAGGTCGACGAATTCCTTGCCCCCAACGGCTATGACACCTCGATCAACCCGGCCATCCTCGCCGAGTTCGCCCACGTGGTGTATCGCTTCGGTCACTCGATGTTGACCGAGACAGTCGATCGCTTCGACCCCGAATTCAATCCGGTCCTCTCTGACCCGAACAACCCTGACGCGCAGCTCGGTCTGATCGCAGCCTTCCTCAACCCTCTGGCATTTGCCGGCAGCGGGGCTACCGCTGACGAAGCGGCAGGGGCGATCATTCGCGGTGTGACCCGTCAGCTCGGCAACGAGATCGACGAGTTCGTCACCGAAGCGTTGCGCAACAATCTGCTGGGTCTGCCCCTCGATTTGCCGGCCCTGAACCTGGCGCGTGGTCGCGACACTGGCATCCCTACGTTGAATGAGGCGCGGCGTGAGTTTTACCAGGCAACCGGCGACAGCCAACTCAAGCCGTACATCAGTTGGGCTGACTTGGCGGAAAACCTCAAACACCCCGAATCCCTGGTCAACTTCATCGCGGCCTTCGGTACTCACGGGGCATTGACTGCGGCCGATGTGGATACGCTGGTCGAGATGCGTGCGGTCGCTGCTGCCCTGGTGTTTGGCGGCAGCGCGGTGATCAACGCCGGCACTGCCGATGAGCGTACTTTTACCGCCACGGAAGAGGATCGCCTGGCATTCCTTAACAGCTCGGGCACCTACGCCATGGTCAATGGCGTCACCACCACCGGTGTCGACGACATCGACTTCTGGGTCGGCGGCCTTGCCGAAGAGAAGATGCCGTTCGGCGGTATGCTCGGCTCGACGTTCAACTTCGTGTTTGAAACCCAGATGGAGGCGTTGCAGAACGGCGACCGTTTCTACTACTTGTCGCGTACGGCGGGCCTGAACTTCGGCACCGAGCTTGAGAACAACTCCTTCGCCAAGTTGATCATGCTCAACACCGATGTCACCCACCTGTCGAACACCGTGTTCCTGACACCGGCGTTCACTCTTGAAGTGACCCAGGCCAATCAGTTCACTGGCCTTGGCGTCGGCGGTCGTGCCGACCCGACGGGCGGCATCATGATCAACGGCGTGGAAGTCGTGCCGCTGGTGATCCGCGACAACCCCGACACCGTGGGCACGGACAGTAATTTTCTGCATTACACCGGTGAAGATCATGTCGTCCTCGGCGGCACCGCCGGCAATGACATCATCATCTCCGGTGAAGGCGATGACACCGTTTACGGCGACGGCGGCAACGATGTCCTTGAAGGCGGCGCCGGGAACGATGCGGTTCTGGGCGGCGCAGGCGATGACATCATCACCGACTCGTTCGGCGACAACCGCCTGGAAGGCAATGCCGGTAACGACGTGATCGTGGCCGGCAGGATGGCGGTCGGGGGCAACCTGATCCTTGGCGGCGATGGCCAGGACTTCATCATCACCACCGAAGACATCACCACGACCTTCGGCGGTCAGGGTGACGACTTCATCCTCGGTGCCAAGACCAACCTGCCACCGACCGGTAACGAAGGCGATGACTGGATCGAGAAGGGCACCCAGGACGGTGCGCCTGGCGATAACGCTGCGCCGTTGCTCACTGACGATACGATCGGCAACGACATCTTTGTCGGCGGTGGTGGCTTCGACGAAATGATCGGCGAGGGTGGCGATGACATCTTTGTCGGCAGCGATGCCCAGGACAAGATGGACGGCATGTCCGGGTTCGACTGGGTGACCTACAAAAATGACCAGGTCGGCGTGACCGTCGACCTGTCCCTGGCCGCGCTGGCGCAGCCACATGGCAACGCGCCAAACCAGAACACCGGGGTGTTCAATCCGGTGGGCGCTTCGCCGGCCTCGATTCTTGACCGCTTCGCAGAAGTGGAAGGCTTGTCCGGTTCGAATTTCGGCGACGTCCTCAAAGGCGATGATGTTGATGCGGTCACCATCATCAACCACGGTGGTGCCACGGGCGGTGCACTGACCAATGTGGCGTTGATCCGTGGACTGGCGCAGTTCCTGTCCGATGCCGGCTTGCCGACCACCGGCTTTGCCACGGGCAACATCATCCTCGGTGGCAATGGCAGTGACCTGATCGAGGGTCGCGGCGGCGATGATCTGATCGATGGCGACAAATGGATCAACGTCAGAATCGCAGTTTATGCCCCCGGCGACGTCAACCATACCGGCCCCGAGATCGCCAGCTTCGACAGCATGGCTGATATGATCCCGTTCATGCTGGACCGCACGTATAACCCAGGGCAGCTCAAGGCCGTGCGGGAAATCCTGCCCGGCACCTCGACGGGCGGGGCGGCGTTCGACACCGCGATTTTCTCCGGGCTTCAGTCCGAGTACACGGTGACCCAGGACACCCGTGGCACGGCCAACCTGGCGGACGATGTCTGGACGGTGACGGATACCGTTGCGGGTCGCGACGGCACCGATACCCTGCTGCATATCGAGCGCCTGCAATTCGCCGACACTCAGCGGGTGCTGGTACCGGGGCTGAACGCACAACCGGTCGGCAGGCCGACTGTCACGGATGGCAACGGCGGCGACATTACAGTGGGCGACACACTGACCGTGAGCATGCTCGGGGTGAGCGATGCCAACAACGTCACTGCGGGTAACCCGCAGGGGCTCGTCAACAATACTTCGGTGTCTTACTACTGGCAGTTCGAAGCCGACCCCGGCAGTGGCGTGTTCGAAGACATCATCCTGTTGCCTGCGGGTGACCTGGCGTTCCAGAGTGCCGATGGCACCGCGTTCAAGGTCTCGCCGGATCTTGCCGGGTTGTCACTGCGGGTCAAGGCGATCTACCAGGATGGCCATGGCACGACTGAAGTGGTGTTCTCGCAACCGACAGGCGTCGTGGCTCCCGGCGCACCGGTCGTGCCGACCGCACCGACACCGGTAGTCAATGCCACCGAGGGTGGCCCGGGCCTTAACATGGTCCGCTCCGACCTCAACTTCATCCTTGATCAGATCAAGATTGCCGAGGCTGAAGCGGACGGTCAGAACATCCTCTCGCTGATCCCGAACATCCGCGCGCCGCTGGGCCTGCGTGCGGTCGATGGCTCGAACAACAACCTGATGAACCTCAATGGCATCAACAACACCGAGTTTGGTGCTGCGGATAACACCTTCCCGCGTTTGACCGATCCGGTCTTCAATCCGGCGGAAGGTGCACCTGCCGGGTTCTTCGGCCCTGGCTCGCCGGCCATTCCGGGATCGTCGTATCAGCAGACCAGCGGCAATGTGTTTGACTCGCAGCCGCGCACGATCAGCAATCTGATCGTCGACCAGACGTCGAACAACCCGGCGGCGTATGCCACGGCGTACGACGTGGGCGGGGACGGTGTGCTCAACTTCGGCGCGGAGGGTAGCGACGATGTGCTCAAGGATGGCGTACGGATAGTCGCCAGCCCCGGCCTGGATGGTCAGTTCGGTACTGGCGACGACCACGATGTGTACATGTTCGAGAACACCGCTCCGGATGCCGGGTTGTCCGCGCCGTTCAACGCCTGGATGACCTTCTTCGGGCAGTTCTTCGATCACGGTCTGGACCTGGTGACCAAAGGCGGTTCGGGCACCATCTTCATTCCGCTGCAACCGGATGATCCGCTGTATGTGCCAGGCGGCAACGCTAACTTCATGGTGCTGACCCGCGCGACCAACCAGCCAGGCGCAGATGGTATTCTCGGCACGGCCGACGACATCCATGAGCACTCCAACACCACCACGCCGTTCGTGGACCAAAACCAGACCTACAGCTCGCACCCATCGCATCAGGTGTTCCTGCGCGGGTATCTGCTGACCGATGACGGACCCATCGCGACGGGCAGGCTGATCACCAACCGTGACCTGGGGGCGGATGGCAAGTTTGGTACCTCAGACGACAGCGAAATCGGTGGCATGGCCACCTGGAAAGTGGTCAAGGCGCAAGCCAACGACATTCTGGGTATCCACCTGACCGATGCCGACGTCGATAACGCCCCGCTGTTGGCGACCGATGCCTATGGCAATTTCATCAAGGGGCCGAACGGCTTCCCGATGGTCGTTATGAAAGGCCTTGACGGTCTTGGCGGTACGGCGGATGACGAGCTTGTCGAAGGTAATCCGCTTGCCCCTATTGACCTGACCAATGCTGTGCGCACCGGTCACCAGTTCCTCGTCGACATTGCCCACAATGCCGCGCCGGTGTTCATCGGTGGCGTGCTCGCGCCTGATGGCGATTCTGAAACTGGCAACGACGTGCCGGTCAATCCACAAACCGGGGCCAACCTGGCCTACGACAACGAGTTGCTGGATGCGCACTACATCGCTGGCGACGGCCGGGTCAACGAGAACATCGGCCTGACGGCGGTGCATGCGATCTTCCACTCCGAGCACAATCGGCTGGTCGCGCAAACCAAAGACACCGTGCTCGACTCGGGTGACGTGGCTTTCCTGAACGAATGGCTACTCAATCCAGTGAGCGCGTTGCCGGTCAATCAGGCGGAGATCGATGCGTTGGTATGGAATGGCGAACGCCTGTTCCAGGCGGCCAAGTTCGGCACCGAGATGCAGTATCAGCATCTGGTGTTCGAGGAATTTGCCCGGACCATCCAGCCTAACGTCGACCTGTTTTTCGCACCGACCCAGGTCTATGACGTTGACCTCGATGCCTCGATCGTCGCCGAGTTCGCCCACACCGTGTACCGGTTTGGCCACTCGATGCTGACCGAGACCGTCGATCGCTTCGACGTTGATTTCAACGTGATCGGCGATCCGAACAGTGCTGATCCCGATCAGCAACTGGGCCTGATCGCGGCGTTCCTCAACCCGTTGGCGTACGCCGCCAGTGGCGTGACGCCTGAGGATGCGACCAGTGCGATCGTGCGGGGGATCACTCGGCAAGCCGGTAACGAAATCGACGAGTTCGTCACCGAGGCGCTGCGCAACAACCTGCTCGGGCTGCCGCTCGACCTGCCGGCGATCAACATCGCCCGTGGCCGCGACGTGGGGATTCCTTCACTCAACGCGATTCGCCGCGACATCTACAGCCAAACCGGTGACACCCAACTCAAGCCGTACACCAGCTGGGTCGACCTGGTGCAGCACCTCAAACATCCGGAGTCGTTGATCAACTTCATTGCAGCCTATGGCACCCATGAAACGATCACGGCGGCGACCACGCTGGAAGGCAAACGCGCTGCTGCCATGGCGCTGGTATTCGGTGGTCCGGATGCACCGACTGACCGCATGGACTTCCTCAACGGCACCGGTGAATGGACCAACGTAACGCGGGCTGGCAAGGATGGCGTGCTGGGAACAGCCGACGATCTGAAGGGCGTGACTATCACGGGGGTCGATGCCATCGACCTGTGGATCGGCGGCCTGGCCGAAGCGAAAACGCCGTTCGGCGGCATGCTCGGCTCGACGTTCAACTTCGTGTTCGAGAACCAGCTGGAAAAACTGCAGGATGGCGACCGCTTCTACTACCTGGAACGTACCGCTGGCCTGTCGATGAATGCCGAGCTAGAAAGCAACTCGTTCGCCAAGCTGATCATGGCCAACACCTCGGCCACGCACTTGCCGGGCCTGGTGTTCTCGGACGTTGCGTTCTATCTGGAAAGGGACCAGAGCAAGCAATTCAACGATGGCCTGGGCAATGCCGATCCGCTTGGCGAAAACGGCGAGCAGGTGGTGTTCCGCGACAACCCGCTGACCGCAGGGCCGGACGCCAACTACATCAAATACACCGGTGCAGAGCACATCGTGATGGGCGGCACCAACAGCGCCGATATTCTCATTGCGAGTGAGGGGGATGACACGATCTGGGGCGACGGCGGCAACGATCGCATCGAAGGCGGTGACGGCAACGACCAACTGCGCGGCGGCTCTGGCGACGACATCATCACCGACAAGGGCGGCGACGATAACATCCAGGGTGGCGACGGCAACGACGTGCTGCACGGAGGTAACGGCGTCAACCTGATCATCGGCGGGTTCGGCAATGACTTCATCGTGACCGGTGAGGACGCCTCCGAAGCCATTGGTGGTCATGGCAACGACTTCATCCTGGGCAGCAAAGCCAACGAACAGGACATGGGTAACGAAGGCGACGACTGGATCGAGAAGGGCACTTCGGACGGTGCACCTGGCGACAACTTCGACCCGCTCGGCAACGACCCTATCGTTGGCCACGATGTGTTCATCGGCGGTAACGAGAACGATAAGTTCAACGGCGAAGGCGGCGATGACATCATGGTCGGCAGTCTCGGCTTCGGTGATCGCTATATCGGCGGCTCCGGCTTTGACTGGGCAACCTTCAAGGGGCTCGCACAGGGCGTGACCATCGATTTCACGGACCGTTTCTTCGATGTTCCGCCAGTACCGGGTTCAGGTGCTTCGGCGCTGGTGCGTTTCGACATCATGGAAGGTCTGTCGGGTTCGTCGCACGGTGACTTCCTGCGCGGTGATAACGAAGACGCCACATCGCTGCCTACTGCGGGTGCAACCGGCAGTGTGCTGACCCACATCGACCTGATCAACGGCCTGGCGGATCTGCTGCCAGCCGGAGCGACGTTCTTCGATGGCGGCAACATCATCCTCGGCGGTAGCGGCAGCGACCTGATCGAAGGTCGCGGCGGTGACGACATCATCGATGGTGACAAGTGGCTGAACGTACGCATCAGCGTACGGGCGAACGCTGATGGCACTGGCGATGAAATCGCCACGTTCGACAGCATGGAGCCACTGGTGCCGTTTATGCTGAACGGCACGTACAACCCTGGCCAACTGGTCATCGTGCGGGAGATTCTGACCGGCACTGACAGCTTCGATACGGCGTTGTTCTCCGGTACTTTGGGGGAATACGGCATCGAAATCGATGGCGACACTGTCATCGTGACCGACTCGGTGCTTGGGCGTGATGGCGTCGATCGCCTGACGGGCATCGAGCGTCTGCAGTTCGCTGACGTTGCGATACCGTCCGGAGTCGGCACCGTGCAAAACAGCGACCCATCGGGTCACCTGGCAATCCTCGATGCGACTACCGGTGTGCGTGAAGATACGCCAGTCGCCGGCCAGTTGTTGCGCGTCAGTGGCGCGGGGGTACACGACGCGGACAACCAGAGTGCGGCCAACCCGACCGGCGCGATAACCGGTGGGGTGGCTTACTACTGGCAGGTCGAAACCATTCCCGGTACGGGCGTCTATGAGGACATCACCTTTGTCGCCGCTGGCGAGGCAACGCGGGCGACTGGCTCCACCTTCCTGGTGGGCCCTGATGAGGCGGGTCTGAACATCCGCGTCCGGGCGGTGTACCAGGATGCCCAGGGCACGCTGGAGATCGTCGAATCGTCCGGCAACAGTGAACCGACCGAAGGGGCGACCGTTACCGGGCTTGCCGTGCAGAACCAGCTGTTGACCGCCGACACGTCGACCATCGTCGACGCCGATGGCCTGACCAATCCGCAGTTCACCTACCAGTGGCAGGCGAACGACGGGCTTGGCTTCGTCAACATCGCCGGCGCTACCGGTAGCACGTTCTCGCTTGGCCAGGCTCAGGTCGGCCAGGAAGTGCGCGTGATGATCGGTTACGTCGATAACTTCGGTGTGGCCGAAAGCGTTGCGTCCAACATCCTGGGGCCGGTGGACAACGTCAACGATGCACCGACAGGCGCGTTGCTGATCAGCGATACGACACCGGATCAAGGGCAAGTGCTGACGGCGCTGACTGCCGGGATTGCCGATGTGGACGGGCTGGGCACCTTCAGCTACCAATGGCAGCAAGGTATCGGTGCTTCCTTCTCCAACATCAACGGCGCGACGGCCTCGACCTTCACCCCGGGTGTGGCGCAGGGCAACCTGCAAATACGGGTGATCGTGCGCTACACCGACGGCTTCGGCACGCTGGAGACGTTGACTTCCGCGGCAACCGCGGCGGTTGCGGTGCTCAGTGGCGTAGTGCTGCAAGGTAACGCACAGGCGAACACCCTCACCGGCGGCGCCGGTAACGATGTGCTGCTTGGCCTGGGCGGGAGCGATACGCTGAATGGCCTGGCCGGTCTCGACCAGCTGTTTGGCGGCACTGGCAACGACACCCTCAACGGTGGAGACGACAACGACATCCTCAATGGCGAGGACGGTAACGACACCCTCAACGGCGGGCTTGGCGCGGATGCCATGAACGGCGGTGCCGGCAACGACACCTATGTGGTCGACAACGTCGGTGACCTTATCACCGAGGCGGTGGGTGGCGGTACCGATCTGGTGCAAACCGCCTTCGCGAGCTACCTGCTCGATGCCAACGTCGAGAACCTGACCTACACCGGCGCCGGTAACTTCACAGGTACCGGTAACGCGCTGGCCAACACCATCACCGGCGGGGTGGGCAACGACCTCCTCGATGGCGGTGCGGGTGCGGACCGGATGGTGGGGGGCGCGGGCAACGATACCTACATCGTCGATGCAGCCACAGACGTGGTGGTCGAGGTTGCGGGTGGCGGTACGGACACCGTGCAGACTTCGTTGGCCAGCTACACGCTGAGCGGTAATGTCGAGAACCTGACCTACACCGGAGTCGGCAACTTCGCCGGCAGCGGCAACGGGTTGAACAACGTCATCACCGCCGGGGCGGGTAACGACACCCTCAATGGTGGCGGCGGCAACGACATCCTCACCGGCAACAGTGGCAACGACACACTCAACGGCGACGCGGGTAACGACCAACTGGTGGGTGGCATTGGCACCGATACCCTGAACGGCGGCAATGGCGATGACAGCCTCGACGGAGGTGACGGGGCGGATACATTGAATGGCGGGGCAGGCAGCGACACGCTGCTCGGCGGGCTGGGTGATGACAGCCTGGATGGCGGTACCGGCACCGATCTGCTCCAGGGCGGCGATGGCAATGACACGCTGCTCGGAGGAGACGCTAACGACACCTTGCTGGGTGGTATCGGCAATGACTTTATCGATGGCGGTACAGGCAACGATACAGTCACGGGCGGTGCCGGCAACGACATGATGGTTGCCAGCAATGGCAACGATATCTTCATGTTCTCAGCGGGCTTCGGGGTCGATCAGATCATTGGCTTCGATGCCAACGCGGCAGGAGGGCAGGACCGCCTCGATATCTCCGCGATGAACATCACGGCTGCGACCTTTGCCGGCAGCGTCACCATCGCCGATGTCGGTGCGGATACCCTGGTCAGCTTCGCTGGTGCTGACTCCATCCGCCTGGTCGGTGTGGCCGATGCGACAACCGTCACTGCCACGGACTTCATTCTCACCACTTGAGGTACTGATCAGCACGCTTGAAAAAAAGCGTGGAAAGCGGAAGGGAGGGCAGCGATGCCCTCCCTTTTTTTATGAGAGGCGCCTGGCCGTTTGTTCAACTGGCAATGCGTGAACCAACCTGGCAGGGCGGTCTGTCAGACAGTGGGAAACACTCGATCAACAAATGACCTGGGAATGGGGAAAGGGGAGTGGGGAATCAGGCTTGAACATTTCAGCGAACTGCGCGATGGGCAGCCTGTTGGTTTCGCTTGCCGCTTCTGCTAACGGGGGTATCCCGACTTCAACCGGGACTTCACCCGATCCGCAACACAAACAGCGCTTAACTGCTGAACCAGGTGAACAGACTCCAGAATGCCCCTATGGCAAAGATGAGAAGCATGAGTGCCAACGTGCGGACTAGCGGCTCACTTCGCATGAAGGTAACTCCTCAGAAGGGTTGTGCAGCACAGGTGGAAATCGGTTATCCCGTGATAACAACTTCAAACTTTTAATGAATACGCTAGTGAACGCACAGCATTCTCTATGCCAGAAAATTGAACAGCCAATCATTCCCGGCTGGCGGCGCAACTTGATCCCCTGGCCAATGAAAGTTGACACAGGAATCGGGTAATACAGCCCGTTTATGGGGGATTTTTCTCATCGTGGGGGGGATATTGCGGGGGGAGCTTTAGTCAGGCGTACAAGCCATACCCTGCCGCGATGAGCAGCGGAGAAACCAGCAGCGTTGCCCAAAACCCCGATTTTGGAACAGCAATGACGCAAATGATCGAGATCATCAGCACATAGATGCCGACCATTTTAAGTAACGCGAGATCCCCAACGGCTACGGCGTGAATCGCTGTATGCCCTGCGAGCATAAAAAGCGGACCCAGCAGGGTAAACCAAAGGGCGGTACGCCGATCTTCGTGCGCTCTGAACTGGTCAATGAAGCCCGCGTCTACAGCGGCGGCGAATGCTGTTTTGAACTTGAAAATACCTAACGGAATATGGAGGACGCCCAAGGCGAACAGGGTCCATGCGACGATGTTGGACATATCGTTAATGCTCCGTAACGGTAAGGTTGGATAAGAGAAAGGGGCGGATTATTTCTGAAAATAAATCCGTCCCCTTTTGACCTGGCAGTTAATAACCTCGTCTTCATTCGTTGCGAGGTGACGGCGGCAGAAACTCGATGATCAGCGAAGTAACCTGCTGTTGGATCAAACCCCGTGAGCGAGCGCCATTGCCATCACCATCCCGGCAAATGATGCCATCGCCTGGCACTTCCTCTTCGAGCATCGCTTCTGCGCCAGGTTTGCACATTGACAAGAAGCTGAAATGGCTTGCATCGCTGATTTCGACGTAACGGCTTGACGCCGGAGGCAGGCGTTTGGCCAGGTTGGCAGACTCCAGCTCAGCGGGAAGATCGTGCGACGGTACGCCGGCAGCGATCACCAGCGTTGGTACCGGCAGCGCGGCCAGGCTTTCATCGGTCATGCCCCGTGAAAGGCCCAGGTCCAATGTGACCACAGCCGTGACGCGTTCATCGCGCAAATCGGCGGCCAACGCGGTCTTTGATTCTGAGGTGCTGGCGGGATTCATCTTTCCGTAGACGCTGCAACTTGCTAACTGCGGGTGGGCTTTGCAGTCATGGGCGAAGCGGTCTGGATCGAAGCGGGCACCGGCGATCTCCAGGGCGGTCCAGCCGCCGAGTGAATGGCCCACTACTGCAATTCGGTCATTGGCGACCAAGCCGAATTTTTCAGGTTGAGCCGTGACCCCATCAATGGCTCGGCTCACATCAACGGGCCGCTGCCATAACTGCGCTGCTGCTTTTGGGCTACGGTCATGAGTGGTGGAGCCAGGGTGATTGATTGCCGCGACGATGTAACCCCTGTGAGCCAGAGCGCTGGCAAGCCAGATCTGGTTGCTCCAGTTTCCTCTGTACCCGTGGGAGAGCACCAATAATGGATGCTTGCCAGCAGCGGGCGGTGCGTCACGAACGGCAGAAGCCCCGACGAACACCACATCATCGCCAATCAATTGCGTGGCGGCGGTTGTTGCACTGGGGTACCAGACGACCATTTCCAGTGTGCGGTCATTGTGCGCGTCCGCCAGTGTGGAAGAGCGGAAGCCGACAGAGTTCTCGCCAGCGAGCGCGATAGTTGTCAGGCAGGTCAATAACAGGGCGCTAAAAGCTATTTTCAATGTCGTTTCTTCCTTGAATGGACAAGTACATGGCAACCGGAACCCGCCGTCAGGCGCATCCATCGTACGGAGTCGAAGCTCATGGGGTTGCCTGTAAGCACGGACATTAAAGCCCACATTCGAACCGTCGCGCACGACTTTCATCATTAACGCTGTTCTCGGTCTTTAGTCAGAAGACTGAACGCTAACTTTTGGCCGATTGCCGTCAGCCGATCAGGGTAGAAATCGACCCATAGTTGTTCGGCTGAATCCTCTCACATGTATTCGCGACTAGAATTCCACTGCCGACACTTCTAAAACCAGGCCCGATTTCAAACCTGTAGCGCCAGGTATCGAACGTTGTTTCGGTCTATGGGAAGCCGCTATGACAGATCCGAAAAACAAAACCGAATCCGACGAGGATCTAGGTCAGATGGTCATAGGGCGAGGGCCCTGCACCTATCTGTTGCTGCTCTTACTTGGATTGATCCTCCTGTTTCCCTTTCTTGAGGAGGGCATATTTGCCCGCACGTTGCTCGGCATTCTGTTTTCAACCGTGCTGCTCGTGGGCGCTTTCGCCACCCGGCAGACTCGGTGGGGGTTCATCCTCAAACTGGGCCTGGCGTTGCTTGGGGTTGGCCTGCAATGGACGGCGTTGTGGGTTGGGAGCATCGCGATTCTTAATCTTGCCGGGATAGCTTATGCGGCATCTCTTGCAGTCTCGTTCATCGGAGTGCTTCGCTATATTCTTCAACGCGGGCCGATTACGGCCGACAAGCTGCATGGCGCGCTTGCGGGTTACATCCTGCTGGCCTTTGTCTGGTCCTTCGTCTATGCCTTGCTCGAGATATCCAGCGCTGGCTCATTCGGCCCAAGCCACCTCGACTTTGGACAGCCCGGCACGTTCTTCAAACTGATCTATTTTAGCCTCACGACGCTCACAACCACCGGTTACGGTGATGTTCTGCCGTTGACCAACCATGCCCGCTCACTTGTGATGGTCGAAGAATTTTCAGGCGTCTTTTATGTGGGTGTTGTGATAGCGCGGCTTGCCGGTCTGTATCCGTCGAATCAGACGAAGTGACTCTCGATTTGCTGTGGCCGGACCGTTGCCGCCAGCCGGGGGTTATGTTCGCTGTTGATCGCTTTCCACTACGACTTCTTCGACGGGTAGTTGCCACGCAAGCCCCCGGACTTGTTGCCGGTTTTGCCGGGCAGGTTGGGCACCACCGGGCGGGATCTGGGCTGAGGGTTGGAGCGGCTGCGGGGTTGAGGTTGTTTGCTCATTGTTCACCTCCTGAAAACGCCTGGCTACTTGGCGCTCTGCATTGACACTTGGCTAGTGTGCTACGAGTTACCAAAATCCGCAGCACACAAGCGCAGACAAAACGGGCTGCTGACAAGGCGTAGATGCATCGGGTGGGGCCATAAATAAGCGGAACTGGAACTCACATCGTCAATAGCGTCTAAATTTCAGAGAGACAACCCGCCACTCTGAGGGAACGACTCATGCACAGATCACGCTCATTGGTTGCCGCGATTACATGCCTTGCGCTGGTTTGCGGCTCAGCGACCGCATTGGCTGATCCTGGTAATGGAAAGGGCCAGGGAAAAGCGCAAAACAATCAAGTCCATGGCAATCAAGGCGGCAAAGGCAAAAACGCCGGAGGCGGCGATTGGAGTCATGGCCCCAGTATCAATCAGGGAAGCATTCTCGGGATCGTTGGCGAATACAGGGACTACTGGAGTCCCGGCCCTGCGTTGCCACCCGGAATTCAGAAAAACCTCGCACGAGGAAAGCCGCTTCCACCCGGCATTGCGAAAAAGCTGGATGGACGCCTGATTGGCAGGTTGCCGCATTATGATGGATACGAATGGCAGCAAGCAGGCACCGATTTGATACTGGTCGCACTGGCAACCGGGATCATCTATGAAGTCCTCAACGGGGCCTTTGACTGATATTTGAACCCTGCGGTTGCGGTGCTTTTACCAGGTGGTGAGCGCACCGCACTCCGTCCGTCGCAGGAGTTGAACTGTCGCCGGGCAATTGCGTCCTAATGCATGCGATATCAACCACCTTATGGAAGCAATCATGCTTTTAAAAAACAAGAGTTTCGTTGCTGTCATGTCATGCGCCCTCATGCTTGCAGCCGCCCCATTACTCCCTGCTGACCTCTCTGTCATGAACTCCGCCTATGCGAAGGACGGCAACGGAGGCGGTAATGGCGGTGGTGGTGGTAACGGCGGCGGCAACGGCGGCGGAAACGGTGGTGGTAATGGCGGCGGTAATGGCGGTGGCCACGGCGGCGGCACAGGTGGCGGTCACGGCGGTTCCGATCACGGCAACGCCAACAGCAACGGCCATGGCAATGGACTGAGCAGCGATCATGCCGGAAGGGCTGTTCGCGACCGTGGCGAAAGCGGAAACCACTACGGCAGTGACCGCAATGGTGAGCGCGGTCATGGCACAACGACGTCTGGCATCGCCCATTCCAAAGACACTCGCGGCGTGGCCAAAGCCTCCGCAATCTCGGCCTCGACACCCGGGGACCACAACGCGAAAGGGTTGAGCAAAGCCGGGACGTCGATTTCAAAGAAATCGCACTGATCAGCGTCACTCGCAGCACGCAACCCTGAACAAGACGGGCGCCCGACAAGGCGCCCGTTTTTTTTACTCCGGTGTCAGCGCTATTCGTCCACGCTGATACCCGATCCTCCCAGTTCGTTGGGAACATCCTTCAGCTTGGGCAACCCATCCTTCATGCGCAGCACGCTCTCCTGATAGTGCACGTGAACGCCTGGCGAGTACGCGAGATCCGGAATGATCGCGGCATACACGTCGACGAGCCCCATGCCCGGGTGTTCAGTGAAGAGATGCCCGCCACACGTCTTGCACCACTTGCGGTAACTCTGCGGTGTCTTGTTGTAGGTGCCGATGTTGTCAGCCCCGCGAGTTACCTGCACCGCCTCGGGTTTCCACAGCGTGAAGGCGTTGACCGGTCCTGCTGACCAATGCCGACACGACTCGCAATGGCAATAACCCATCCCGACCGGCTCGCCACTGACCGTGAGCTCGACTGCGCCGCAAAAACAACTGCCCTTGTAAGACCGTTCACTGTTCATTGCATAACTCCCGTCAATGGTTTGCCTTCACCCGTCGATATAGCGCACTGCAGTCGCCGGTGTGCGCCGCACCTGCAATTCGAAAATGTCAGGGCGCGCGTAATGCCCGGTGACGTCCAGCGCTCGCCGCGCTGGCGCCACCTGTGCGACGTCGATGTCCGCATACAAAATGCCGGCCTCCCGGTGCAATGGACCGGCGACGATCCGGCCTTGCGGATTGACCACCACCGAGTCGCCGTCGTTGATCCATTCCTGCGGATCGGGAAACAGTTGCGCACGCGCCGGAAAGTCTTCGGGGATGTCGCTGCCGCGCAGTGCGGTGCCACTGCCGAGCACCCAACAGCGTCCTTCGAGTGCAATGTGACGCATCGTGCTGATCCAGCCATCGCCCGTGTCGTACGTGGGGGCGACGTAGATTTCCACTCCTTGAGCATAGAGTGAATAACGTGCCAGCGGCATGTAGTTTTCCCAGCAGATGAGCGCCCCCACGCGACCGACCGGTGTCTCGACCGTACGCAGGCCGCAGGCATCACCAAAGCCATGCACCATGCGCTCGGGATTCGTTGGCATCAGCTTGCGGTGTCGGTTGAGCACTGCGCCGTTCGCGCCGATAACGACTACGCTGTTATAGAGCGTGCCGCCGCCATTGCACCGGTCGCATTCATTGATGCCGCACACGATCGTCACGGCGTGAGCCCTCGCGGCCTCGCACAAAGGGCTCAGGTCACCGTTCGTAATATCAACGGCGTTGGCCAGCAGTCGCGTGTGCAACTGGCCCATGACAGCCCCGTCCTTTCCCGCCGCCAGCCGCCAGATCCACGACGGGTAACCTGGAATGAACGATTCGGGCAAAACGATCAGCGAAGCTCCCGCCGCCGCAGCTTCGGCGACCGATTGCACGGCCCGGGCGATCGTCGCGCCGCGATCGAGCAGCACGGGCGGGCGCTGAATAATGGCAACCTTGGTCATGGCGTTCACCTTTGGTTCTTGGCTTCGAAGGCTTGAGCGTGCGCGTGGCGAAGCGGCGGGGCTAGTTCAGAATCTGAAGCGTTGTAATTGCGGAGCCCAGGCAATGGACGAAAGCTACGGTCAGTTCTGCACGGTCGCACGCGGTGCCGAAGCACTGTGTGAGCGCTGGACACCTTTGGTTGTGCGCGAGTTGTTGTGCGGCAGCAAGCGCTTCAACGAACTGCACCGCGGCGTCCCCCGGATGTCCACCAACCTGCTGACACAGCGGCTGCGCCATCTGGAAGAAATCGGCGTCGTGCACCGCACGGCCACGGGCAAAGTCTGGGAGTACAGCCTGACCGAGGCGGGCAAGGAGTTGCGCCCCATCATCATGGCGCTGGGTCATTGGGGCGCACGCTGGATCGGCAGCCGCCTGCGCGATGACGAACTCGACGCGGGCTTGCTGATGTGGGACGTGCGCCGGTTCGTGCGCATCGAAACGTTCCCGCCGCGACCGGTGGTCATCCACTTCACGTTCCGCGACGCACGGCCAGGCGAGCAAGCGTGGTGGCTCGTGGTTGAAGAGGGTGTAGCCGACCTGTGCCGCGACGACCCTGGCCGCGAACTGACCCTCGTCGTGGACTCCAGCGTGCGCGCATTGACCGAGGTGTGGACGGGCGACCGCACGCCGGGGGACGTTCTTCAGTCGCGAGAGCTGCGTGTGGATGGCGCCGTACAAGACGCGAAAAGCCTGTGGCGCTGGCTTGGCACGAGTGCGTTCGCGGGCACCCGGAGTGCGGCAGTGACCCGGTAATTCGCCTGAGTCTCAGGCGCGTTAACTGTCGGGAGTCATACGATGTTGAACGTACTTTTCATCTGCAGCCAAAACCGCCTGCGCAGCCCCACGGCCGAACGGCATTTTGCTGACTGGCCCGGCGTGAAAACCGCGTCGGCGGGCATCAGCAACGATGCGTATGTTCCGGTCAGCCTGGAACTGCTGCAGTGGGCTGATCTGATCGTTGTCATGGAACCCATTCATCGCAACAAACTGATGGCTCGATTTGGTTCGGAACTGGCGGACAAACGCGTCGTTTGTTTGGACATACCGGATATTTTTCAGTACATGGAGCCGGCGCTGATCAAGCTACTGGATGAGAGAGTTGCGCGGTATTTGCCTTCCTGAAGTGAGCGGCAAAAGACGCCCCGTCAGCCCTGCAATGCATTCTCTGCAATGGACTAGCCTTGAGTAACATCATGCGGGAGTAAAACGCCATGTCCGTCGCGCTCAGAAATCTGTTTGTCCTGGCCTTGGGCGGCTTTTTTTGCATGGCTGCATTCGGTGAAGGAGAAGCAGAAGCAGATACCGATCACCCACCGGCAATACTCCCGCTGGAATCCGAAGCGCTGCCAAAACTCATTGCCTATCCACCGCTTGCCGAGCCGCTGGCCCGTGGTGTTGTCATCATCCAGTATCGAACAGAGCACGCCAGGATCATGCCGGTATTTGGCAAGGCAGCGGGTGAAGTCTCACCTCGTCTCAGCCACCTCCATGTGACGGTCGATGACTGGAAAGGTACGTGGGCGCATACCAGTGACGGCCCGATTATCCTGGTTGGACTGACGCCCGGTGCTCACAAGGTTCTTCTGGAAGTGGCCGACCCGACGCACAAGATCCTCACCGGTACGACAGTGAGTTTTACCGTTCCCGAGAAGAAATCATCGAACGTCTCCCACATGGACGCTGGTGGCTGAATCGCTCAGCGGGTGTTTCATCGTCGGGTGTTTTTCAGGAGCTGCTTTTCAGCTGCCATCTTCGCAAATCACTCACTTGAACTGAGCAACCAGCCAGTCCTTCAAACGCCCGCACGCAGGATCATCCGCCTTCTTCTCATTAATCATCAAATACTGAACCGCCTCCCTGAGCGTCAGCTCTTCCGTCACTGGCCGAACCAGGCGCCCCTGCTGTACCAGATGCCTCACCAGATGATCCCAACCCAGGGCGACACCTTGATTGTCCAGCGCCATTTGCACCAGAAGGCTGTAGTCGTTGCTGCTGAAGTAGTGCGGATTTTCCGAGGCCGGGATCTTCAGGTCATGGGACTGGAAAGCGAACCACACATTCCAGTCGACCTGTTCCGTCAACTGGGAACGGCCATAAGGGTTGAGGTCCAGCAGCACGCTGTTGCGCATGCCCTCCAGGGTGCTCAGTTCTGGATGCGCTTCCAGATAACCAGGCGTGCACACGGGATAGACGACTTCGTGAAACAAGGGGATTCGCAGATAGCCGGGGCGCAGATCACTGGTCTGGGTGATGAAAATGTCTGGAATGATTCCGGGCTCCATCACCAGAAAATGCTGGGTGGTGATGACATTCAGGTCGACATCGGGATTGGCGCTGAAGAAGTCTTTGAGCCTGTGGGATAGCCAAAGCGCTGATAAGGCGGGCGAGCAGCAAAGTGTCAGGGTGCGCTTGTCGCTTTTTTCCCGACGGATTCTTTCGGTTGCTTGAAAGATGTTGAGCAGGGACAGCTGCGCAGCATCGAAGAGCGCTGTGCCCGAGGCTGTCAGCCTGACTTCCCTCCCGGTGCGCGTGAACAACTCGGTGCCCAAATAGAGTTCCAGCTCGCGAATCTGACGGCTGATCGCCGCCTGGGTAACACACAATGCCTCGGCGGCCCGGGTGAAGTTCCGATATTTGGCAGCGGCCACGAAGGATCTCATGGCCTTGAAGGACGGCATTGAGAGCAGGGCCTGATCAGGCTGTGAGCTTTTAGCCATAACAAAAACTACCTGTTTTCTCGAAAAAAAAGTCGGTTCTGCCCATCGGGCTCCGGGTCCACACTCTACCGCACGATGGGCTGCGGACCATGGGCCAGGCAAAGATCTGAGCAGATGACGCGCAATGGCCCCAGCTTACCCTGTATCGCGCAGCGGAATGGCTGGCGTCACGGCCCATCGAACCGCCAGCGCGAACACCAGACCAAGGAGTCGAAATGCCGTACCGAACAGCAACGGAAGCGTTCATGCAAGGTGTCCGGGCGCTCATTCCATTGAGCCCCGGTGTCGTTCCTTTCGGCCTGCTGACGGGGGTCATGGCGATCAACATGGGCATGTCGCCCGGCACGACCATGGGCATGACGCTGCTGTTCTACTCAGGTTCCGCGCAGATGGTTGCACTGCAACTGCTGCATACGGGGGTTATGCCGCTGGCGATTGTCGTCACTGCGCTGGTCATCAACTTGCGCTTCATCATGTACAGCGCGTCACTGGCGCCTTACATGCACCACTTGCCCAAGCGCTGGACGTGGCCTTTGTCCTACATGCTTTCTGACCAGTCCTACGCGCTGTGCAGTCTCAAGCTTTCTTCAGGCGAGCTGGGGGCATTCGCACATCACTACTATGCAGGCACCGCCGTGGCGATGTGGCTGTCCTGGCAATTGTCGGTATTGGCGGGCGTCTACCTGGGCGCGAGCATCCCCGAAACCTGGTCGTTGAGCTTTGCCATACCGCTTTCCTTTCTGGCGCTTCTGGTGCCCGGCATACGTAACGCGGCGAGCCTGGGTGCCGCGGTGGTCGGAGGGATACTCGCGGTGTTGGCGATCAACATGCCCTACAACCTTGGGCTGGTCACCGCTTCCATCGGCGGGGTCATGGCGGGACTGTTGATCGAGACGGTTCGCAAGCGCCCATTGAGCGAGGCGCGGGTCCATGACGTCGAGAGGGAGACACCATGAATGATTTAGCCTTGTGGGGGATGTTCCTGGCGGTCGGCCTGGGGACCTTCGCCATGCGCCTTTCCTTTGTCGAACTGTATGGCCGGCTGCGCATCCCGGCATTGCTGAGTCGGGCCTTGCTTTACGTACCGGCGAGTGTGCTGGCGGCTCTTGTGTTGCCCGCGGTGGTGTACCCCAACGGACAGAGTGAGTTCGTGTTGAACAATCCGCAGATACCCGCCGCCATTATCGCGGCCTGGGTCGCCTGGCAGACTCGCAATACAGTCCTGACACTGGCGGTCGGGATGGGAGGGGTGTGGTTATTCAAGTTTATCGGGCTGTAATGCGCCGTGTGCAGCGGGCTCGAAGTGCTTCATAGGAAACTGCGTCTTGTGGCGGGCCTATACTTCAAACGTCAGCACACTCGATGCGACCTACGTCGAGTGATCTTTCATGCAGGTCACGACCTGCCTTCATCGAGAGGAGAGGATCATGGCGCGTAAATACATCGACTGCCGCGAGTTTCCAAGCGATACCAAATGCTCGGTCGCGCTCTGCGCAGACTCTGAAAACGAACTGCTCGAGGCTGCCGCACAGCATGCGGTGAGTGTTCACAATCACACCGATTCACCGGAACTGCGTGCTCAACTGAAAACGATGTTTCACGACGGCACCCCTCCCGTTGAAGCACCGCGCTCGGTTTAGTAAAAAAGGGACAGGCCACGATTAGATGAGAATTGTCGTCTGTCCCGTTTTTCTATGGGCGCCCTCAAAGGTCCCGGGGGATTAAAACGTACTACCCGGTAACGGGCCGGCGGGGCGGATAAATACTACTGCTTCTGATCTTCCACCTCCTTCCAACTGTCGTCTGGATCAAACCGTTTCATCGACTGCGCCAGTTTGTAACCGTCAGGTCCCAAGTCTTTCTCGAACACTTGGCCTTCATGACTGATCATGAAACTCATCACCCCGGTGTCTTTATATTTCGTCGGCCAGGCGATCAGTGCAAAACCGCGACTCATCTTGTCACCGATAAGGTAGCTGTAGGCGCCACCCGGTGCCGAAGGGCCCTGGCCTTCAAGGATGCGAAAGTGATAACCGTGCCAGTCTTCGTCGGCAATGCGTTGGCCGAACAAGGGGCCCAGAGGGCTGATCTGACCGCTGTCGTCGTCCTGCCAATAGAGCCCGTCGTGCTTGCCGGCGGTGCTGAAAAATTTCTGCGCATACTCAAGGGCGCCGTCACCGTCACGGTCCTCTGACGCATAGTCCATCTGGGCGTCGTGGTACGTCAGCGCCGATTGCAACGCGGCCAGTTCGTTGCGGCCAATACGACGGACACGGATTTCTGCGCTGCCGGCCTTAATGTCAAAGCGCCAACCTTTCTCCACTTTTGTCATGGGGATCGGCAATGTCCAGTGGTCATTGCCCACCGACAGGATCGCCTTGCGGTCGCTGGCTTTTTCAATGGCATGTTGCTCGTGGTATTGCTTGATGAACGCATCCACATCACTGCGTTCCACGCCTTCGCGCGGGATGAAACTGCGCCATTCAGTGCCCAGCAACTCTGTCAGGCGTGCCTGATCGGCGTGTTCCGTGCCCAAAGCGTCAACGAACGCTTGAGCGGCTTTTTCTGGCGTGGGAAATACCTGCTGTGCCGTGACAACGCACGACCATGCCAAGCCGGCAGCGATCACCAAGGCCTGAGCGGGCAGGCCCATGAGCGTATTCATTCGAGGATAGTGTTTCAACGACGGCCCCCCCCCCTTTGACGCGCAGGCGGACTGGATGGCCGACTGACCTGATGGCCAGCTGATCGCGCCGCACTGGGACGTTGCGCGGATGCCTGGCTGGCCCGTCCACGATTGACCTGCGCGCTGGTTTGGGACGGTGCGCGCGCTCCGGCGAATGCGTTGTTGCGGGCGCCGCCCTGACTGGCGGCGGGTCGTTGTGGCGCCCGTTGTGGCGCCGTTTGGCGCGTCTGGGCACGCTGATTGGCGTCGGCGGTCTGTCTTCTGGGCTGCTGACTCTCGCGAGTGTTTCGGGCTGTGCCTTGGCCCCTGTCAGCTGCCTTCGGTCTGTCTGCGGCTTGGCTCCTGTCAGCCACCTTCGGTCTGTCTGTACCGGCTTGCTTGCGATTGAGGCCCGCAGTCTGGGCGGCACTCGCTCGATCACGGGCTTCGCGGTTACTGGTCGCAGGTCGCTCGATACCGTGCCTGTCCATGGAGCTTCGGGCTTTTTCACGGGCCTGGGCGCGCTGGGCATTGTCCCCGCGATAGGCATCACGCTGGTTGGCACCATCCAGTTGGCGGCCGTACTGCTGGCGGCTCCTGTTGTCGCGATAGGGCACGCCATCGCGATGAATGGAGTTGTGCTGCCAATTGTTATTGGTGATCTGGTTATTACGGTTGATGTTGTTGTAGCGGTCGATGTCGATGTCGACATCGTTATTGCCCCAGTCACATTCACCCCACAAGGACGCGACGATCGCGACGCCGGTCCCAAATGCCAGCCCGGCCATCAATGCCGAACCGGGGTAATAGGCGGGCGGCGGAGGGTAGTAAACAGGCGGTGAAGCCGGGTAGGCCCAAGTGCCGTAGGTTGTTGTCGGGTTGTAGGTAGGGACGTACACCACCTGCGGATCGGAGGGCTCAATGATAATGGTGGTGTTGTTGGCAGGGAGCTGAGCCGGCGCTGGCGCTGAGGGGGCTGGTGCGGGCGCGGGTGGCGCCGCGGCCTGAACCGTCACATTCTGATACTGGTTGCTCTGCAGGTTGCCGGCTGCTTGCGCCTGATGACGCAAGCGTTGCACACCCTCCATGACATCGTCGGGCTGCGCCAGGAATGCATCACCCAGGCGCTGTACCCAAACGGGATCCTGTCCCAGCGTTGCAAGGACCTGCGGAAAGGCCACCAACGCCTGCACGCTCGGATCCCACGGCTGGCTAGCCACCTGTTTGACCGCATCATCACCCTTGGCATCGGGGTGCGCCTTGGACCAGGTCACCGCCTCGGTGACTTCCCCAGGGTAAGTGGTGGCCATCAGCACCTGAGCCAGCAACGGGTCCGGGTAAAGTGCAATGGGCGCCAACATTTGATCCAACTGCTCTTCGGTAAACACCGCGTCTTTGACCGCCGCCGCGACGGGCGCCGGCTCGGCAGCGTTTGCGGCCGCCTCCACTGGCTGCGCGTGAAGGGCAGGGCTGCTCAGAAACAGTACGGCTGACATCGCGAAAAACAACGGGATGCTCATCGCGCGGCCTCCATGTGGCCAGGCAGGTTTGAAACGACTGGATCAATGTCGGAAAGGTGAAAGCAGGTAGCCTCAATGCCTCAGGCTAAGGGTAGTAGCTAAGATATTTTTCGCCATGAGTTTTGTGTGGTGGTTTTTGGGTTGCAGACCTGTGTGACTGACTGTGTTTTGCGCCCGCACGAAAAAGCCCGGCTGATCAGGCCGGGCTTTTTGGGTATTGCGGTGACGCGATTTGTTTATACAGCGCGGCTTTCGATCAGGCGGTCGGAGCCACCTTCAGCAACGCGGTTTTCGATCAGGCGATCCGAGCCACCTTCGGCAACGCGGTTTTCGATCAGGCGGTTGGAGCCACCTTCAGCAACACGGTTTTCGATCAAACGATCCGAGCCACCTTCAGCAACGCGGTTTTCGATCAGGCGATCCGAGCCACCTTCGGCAACGCGGTTTTCGATCAGGCGGTCGGAGCCACCTTCAGCAACACGGTTTTCGATCAAACGATCCGAGCCACCTTCGGCCACACGATTCTCGATCAAACGATCCGAACCACCTTCAGCCACACGATTCTCGATCAAACGATCCGAACCACCTTCAGCCACACGACTTTCAATCAGACGATCCGAGCCGCCTTCAGCGACAACCGGGTGAGTCGAGGTAGCGGCGAAAGCGTTAACTGCAAATACCGAGAAAGCGATGCTGAGAATGGTTTGGCGTTTCATGATCGTGTGCTCCGGGGTGTTGTTGGTTGGTATGGAGCAGATGTTACGCCGCGGATTTTTTAAGAGAACTTCATTGACGTGATGGTGACCATTGACGGCATTGATAGGGCGAGCGGCCTACCTCTGGTGAGTGTGATGATGGGGTGCAGCCCCGGCAGCCGGAACGTGACAGCGCATTGATTACATTGCGTATCAACTGTAATGCGCGACAACGCCATTCTCATTGCCACCAGTGACAAATACAGTAAGCCGCACGCGACTCGCCTCGAATTGCCCACCGAATTTACTAGCGGCACAGGTGACGACATCAATTTTTTTACTGCGTAATCAAGGTGCCTTTCATGATTAAGAACATTATGAAAACTGCTTGTCTGGCTGCACTTATTGTCACCAGCGCCACAATGTCGTTCGTCCAGGCACAACCATTGCCACTGGATAAGGTCGGTGCTTTACATAGTGAAGACATTGAATGGCGTAGCTTTCCGGCTTTCCCGAAAGAAGTGAAACTGGCTGTGCTGGCCGGCGACCCGAGTAAACCAGCACCCTACGTTGTCAGAGTCAAAGTGCCGAATGGCACAAAATTAATGCCCCATACGCATCCTGAGGATCGTATCTATACCGTCATGTCCGGTGTTTTCTATATCGGCTTCGGTACTGTTTTCGATCCGGCCAAGCTGGTTGCTTATGGACCAGGCAGCGTAGTGATACTTCCGGCCAATACGCCACATTTTCACTGGGCTAAATCAGGAGAGTACATTTCACAAGTTTACGGAACGGGTCCGCTGGGCCTTGAGTATGTTGATAGCCAGGATGATCCTCGTAAGGCGTCGAAGTAACTTCACTTGCCGAAAAGCCTGGATGCTTTGGGGGCACCAGGCTTTGGCGTTACGCTCGAGCGGATAGCGTTCAGATCGAGCCATACCGTCGCCCCGGATTGGGTTTCTGTTTGCAGGCTAAACCAGGCCGACAAACGACAGGATAACCAGGACGATCACCACGGCCCCAACGATGTAAATGATATTGTTCATGAAAACTACCTCTTTATCTGAACGGGATTTCGACACAAAGGCGTCTAATACTAACGACACCTGCGCGGGCAATTCCGTTCCGCAAACCAGTGCATCGTCTGTCCAACCCCGGCAACATCCCGCTCGAAGTCATCGATTTACAGTCCGGCAGCTACTTAGGCGAGGACGATATCGAGCGTTTGGAAGAAACAGGCCCCAGAGCGGACCTTGACCGTCGGTAAGTAGCTCTTACAATCTCCGACCTGAGTAAAATGGCACTTGACCGGTACCGGTAGAGCATTAAATGAGGTGGTGTCGTATGCGTGATCTACCATGCCCTTGCTGCGGTTTCGTAACCTTGGAATGCGAGTACGGCTTGTACGATATCTGCCCCCTTTGTGGCTGGGAAGACGACGCCGTCCAGTTAGCCAATCCAACGTCAGAGGGAGGCGCAAATTCGATTTCCCTCGCTGACGCTCAGACGAGTCTCTTAAACAAATACCCAATAGCTGTTCGGCTTGCGGGGGGATTTCGACGAGGGCTCGGATGGCGACCGTTAGACGCCAACGATATTGAGGCTGCGAACGTACTTAAATCCGTCAAGCACTGGCACACCATCGCCGTTCGCTGGGAGTCAGAAGCCTATTGGTCAGTGACGGGAACGACCGACGTCACAGACCGCAATTACAGATGAACAAACTGTAGGAGCGAGCTTGCTCGCTCCTACATCAGCACTGCGCACATCAAGAATCCGTATTTATTTACTCCTTCGCTGCATCCAGAAAAGCAGCGCGATCAAAGCAAGTGCTGCTCGATCCACTCTGCAACGGTGGTGGTTTTGATTTGCCGTTCGGCGTTGTAACTCTGCGCCTTGTCCCAAGCGACACCTTTGCCCTCGGCAAACACCGCCCGGTACTTGCGCGTCGGATCATCGGCTGCAGCGGCCAGGTCGGCCATGAGCGAGGGCACTGTCCATTCGACACGCTCGACCGTGCGGTTCAGCAAGCGGTCGACGGTGTCGGCCAATTGCCCGTAGGTGAGGGTGTCACCGGTCACGTAGACAACCTGATTCACCAGCACCGGATCGAACAGGATAACGGCGGTCAGCCGGCCAATGTCCTCCGGCGTGGTGACCGTCACGGTGGTGTTCCAACTGCCCAGGGCGCGTACGATGTTCTGCGCCAGATCGACAACGCCGAACGCAGGCTCGAACAGGAAACTGGTGAACATGCCGGTAGAAATAATCAGCCATTGCACCCGCGATTGAGCGCGCAGCAAGTCGCGTACATCCAGTTGCTCATCAAACAAATCTTGCGGGCTGCCTCGACCAATCACGTCGTAATCCACGCCGAACTGCCACGGCACATAACGTTTCACTTCCGACTGCAACGCAGCGCGGGCGAGTTTGACTTGCGTACCACTACCGGCGACGAAACCGAGACAACTGACCAGCGTATCGAAACCGCTAAACCGCTCGGCGAGCTGGTCTATGGAGTCGTTCACCACATCGCCCGGCAGCACCTCGATACCCAACGTGTCCAGTTCTTCGAGCGTTTGGCGTTTGTGCGCCGACGTGGTATCGATGGCCGACGGTCGCAGCATCACCGTGACGCGGACCTCCGGCCGAGCGGCCAGCTCGCGGAGTACGGCCATGCCGAGCTCACCGGCACCTAATACCAGAATGTTTTCGGTTTTTGCAGGGTTGAGCGGGTGCATCGACAACTCCCAATGAATGATCGGCAACGATTGTTTTTCTATCCTGTCACCCTTGGCGAACGTTCAAAAGAAGGCACACGCGTGATACTGCATGACGAAATGAGTGAAGAAGAAGTGATCCGCGAGTCCCAAGCCGCGTGCGATGCGCTTAGCGCCGAGGACGACGGACTCAAGCGCGAAGTGCTGACCCATGCGGGCAATCGCTGGTCGCTGGGTATCGTTCATACCCTGGGGGGCGCGGGGAAGTTGCGTCACGCCGAAATCGGAAGGCGCTTGGAAGGTGTTACGCAACGCATGCTGACCCGCAGTTTGCGGCAACTGGAACGTGATGGGTTGATTGTGCGTTTCGATCACGGCGAGGTGCCGCCGAGGGTTGATTATGAGCTGACGCCGCTGGGGCTTAGCTTTTTGGCTCGGATGGTGCCGTTGTGGAGTTGGCTGCTGGAGAATGCGGAGGGTTTTCGTGCTGCGCGGGTGCGGTTTGATGCTGCGAACCGATCTGGCGAGGCGTAGAAAGGAAAAGCAGATTGGCGAATGGAGTCCGTTGTGGGTGAGTATTTTTAGAAGTGGAAGTGTCCCCTCTCATAGAAAGGGGACGGATTATTTTGATAATAAGTCTGTCCGTGTTTTGTTCTATTTTTAGTTCTTAATAAGCACTCGTTTCATTGTTTTATATCGCCGGTGCAAGCGCTCTCAAAGTTGCCATGCTTCACCTAAATAATTCTGCCAATTCCTTCGGGGTGGCTCCCCGAATATAAATTCCGGGAGGCTGAGAAAATTTAGATATTACGTCATTGGTGGAATTGATAGAGGTGTCGAAACTAAGTGAGCGAATTTCGTTATAAAGGCTGGAGATTTCGCTTAACTTAATACTGTACTCTTCCCTATGTTCTGATGTCGCGGCATAGTAGGTTATCGTGCAGCAGTAATTTAGAATTGCGATGATTTCGTAGTAGCTATTACCTAGAATCTCAATTTTTTTAACTTGGCTGATACCTTGTGTATCTGTGGTCGTAACATTAATGGATTTCTTCTTTTTCTCGGAGCTTATGGCGTAATCAAGCACCATAAGATGCTCGCACAATTTCTTTGTGATTGAAATTAGATGTAGATAGTGAAACTGTGGAGCATGATTTGAATTTTGTTGCCTTCTTGTTTGAAGTGTATGAGTGGTGGGCATTAGGAATGATAGGTGAAATAGAGCTTTTTTTAGTTTTACTGTTACCGTTTCAATTGCGCCCTCGTCTGTTTCATTTGCACCTTTTTCGTGAGTTGAGTTGCAGAACAGTATTGAGTGAAACGCCTGGTTGACTTTTAACGTTTTAATTATGTTTGGTGCCAGTTCTATTTTTCCAATTGAGTCGATGTACTCAACTATACCTTTTCGTTGCGCAAGAAATGAATCGAGTCTGTTTTTAGAATCGGCGGCTTCTATTTGTGCTGCAGTTTGTAGGGTGCTATGCAATCTACTGATAAACACGCCTACCGGGATTGTTAGTGAAAAAATGGCAAGGGGGAATGTGCTTATGTTAACGAAGGTTGCAAATCCTTCCGGTGTGTAGTCGAGGATGTAGCCGTTCCAGCAAACGAAGCCTGTAGAAATAAAATAGATTAGAATTGTTGTGAGCCAGAATCTCAAAGGCCACTGAGATGCTAGTCCGCGGCGAGGATTAAGATAATAAAAAAAGTTGTAGAACTTAGCATCTTTGTCATTGGACGCCGCGCTGAGAACCGGGAATGTAAAGAGAATAGCGAGTGGCGAAAATGCAAGTATCTTTGAAATTAGTGATGCAATTTCCTGGTTCATTTCACACCTGCGAAAAAAGAAGGCATTATGCCATTATTTTGCAGGTTTGTCCTTCCATCGGGTCTATGGTCAAACAAAAGGAGCGAACGATGGGCAAGGTTAGGGACTCCGAGGTTTGTGTAGGAGATTTTATGGTGGTCTTAGGACTGCTTTACGCCATGTTACCGAAACGATCAAACGTCCCGGGGGGGCGATAGATCTGTCCTGTACATATTTTATTGCATGGGCGGGCGCTGCGGCTTAGTCGCATAAAGCACTAAACTCCTTGTTCAACTCGGCATACCCAAGCCTCGAGGCAAACACGCAATTTATGGAGCTTTTGCCAAGTGTCAGGTCATCGAGCGAGTCCATTCGGCCGAGGCTGACAGTATGTATTCGATGCTGTGGTAATCAAAGTTCATCAAGTGTGCTCTGGCCTTTCGCATTAACTGAACTTGTTTAGCTTAGAATTTTTGGTATTGAAAAATATTTGAATTATTTCAGTTGTCGTAGTTATAAACTGTGTCGGTTTGGGGGATGTACTTAACCATCTCTGGGGCGATAGTTGTCGCGCTGCCGACTCCGTGGCTCATATACGAGCAAAAGAGGTGGAAGTGTGTTAATGGATTTGAATGTGGTACAACAAACCTATTTTTAATCGGCCGTTCTTGTTGAGTGGGATACAGCCAGGGTCTGTTGTTCTCGTCTACATACAATAGTAGTCCATCAGATACACTAAGTATCATGTTGTGTTTGTGATGAGTTTTTATATCCGGCTCGTAAAAGCTCGAAATTTCAGTATGCAAATTGTCAGTGTTAAAGTCGAATTTTTCACAGATCAGAAATGAAATTGGGCGATCATACTCGTTGCGTTCCCTGCTGAACGGAATCTGACTCAGCATTGGATCTCTATAAATAGGCCTTGTAGTAGATAGTTCGTCCAGCATTGATTTCGCGTTTGCCAATTTATTCAATGCTTTTTTTAGTTCGGATTTTGATAGCTTACTTTTAACCTCGCCTATTGCGCATACGCCTTCAACAGGGAAGAAGCGTTGATGCTCTATGGATTCAACTCTAGGAGTCGCAGACTTGTCATATATAACAATATCAATTTGTGTGGAAATTGATCCTTCGGAGCTGATTAAAAATCCGCTTCCGCTGTCTAGCCGAACAGGTATGCATAGTTTTAGAAAGTCACGTAATATAGCTTCTCGATAGGTCCCGAACTCCCCCGCGTGAATAAGTTTTCCGGTTTCTTCGTCTGCGAATGTCCTGCGCGAAGCGATAGCGAATGAGTGTATAAAAACTTCAATTTTTTCGTTAAGCAGTGAGGTGAATGCACTATTCATAATATTTTTATAAGCTCTTAAAATAACGTAGGATTTACTGTTGTAAGTTCATTCTTGTTGTAGTGTTGCTGGAAGCCGATTGCGATACTCCAATTTAGCTGTGGAGGAGCAATGAATTTGCTATCAAAATCCCCCAAGGGTTAAAATCATTGTGAAAGCAATAATTATCGAAACTGAAAGTTCAATGATAAACATTTTTTGTTTGAATTTTTTACTTCGATGAACTAGTGAGGAAAATATTTCTTCGATCTGTGGTCTAATTTTTGCGCTGATTTTTATGTGTTTGGTTACTTCTGCTTCGATCTCATGCTGAATTGCGCTCATGGAGTCTTTCTGGTTTCGTATCAAAATATCCATTAATACACCAAATATCAATACACCAAATATCAGGCTTAACTTTGAAATATCAAATCCAGTGCCGCTTTTAAACTGAGTTCCAACAAAAATAAATGCAGCAGGGATTGCCAGCAATTGATTCTGCATCTCAGAAATAAGTTTGTTGATCCTGATATGAAAATCTAACTTGGCTTTGGTTGCATCCTCAAGAATTTTCTCATAAGAGAACTCGCTAACATAAAGAGCATATCCGTGTTCAACTGAGCGTGCAAACTCTGAGAATTTTTTAAGAAGTAGTTCAAACATTTCATTAGCTGCACCTCCTCCGACACTTTCTTGGAGGCTTGCCTTTATAATTGAATGGCGTTGATTCTTGTGCTTGTCAGCATCTTCAAGGAATAGTTCTAGTCCTTTGATGTCCTCCTCATTTAAAGAGGGATTTAAGTCTGAATATACAATGAATATTTCTAGTTTTTTCTTGCCTAAATATATCAGCTTACGACTAGAAGCATCAGGATCTACATAGTCAGCAGCAATTTCGAGTACGCGCGCAGCTCTGATAATTTTTGCGTAATTTTCCCTATTGGCCTGAGAACTACCTTTTAGAATGAAATATTCCTTGGGTGGATCCCAAGAAAAGCTTCCTGTAGTTAATAGGTCTGTCCAGTCTTCAGCATAAAATGCATTTGTAGATCTAGGCACATCTACCGAAATATGAACCCTGTCACCGTCAGATCGACTGAACACTTTAGTGCGATCAAGAAAGTGATTTGAAAGCTCAAGACTTTTAAGGATTGCACGCAGTTCATCGGTCAGCTGAAAATCTCCGACTAGGCTCCCGTCGACGAGGGTTGGAGTGTCCATTGTCTCGGTAAGTTTGACGCACGCGGCAAGCCATTCATCTTGAGTCATCTTTAGTTACTGTCAAGTTCGTCTTTAAGTTCTTGAGGTAGCTGTTTAATTAATAGTTCACCTTTGATCTTGTCATAAACCACGCGTTTACCTAACAAGGATCTATTGAAGTTTATTGTTAGGTCTTTATCTTTGCCTCCGACTCTCTTCAGATGTTTGTACGCATCCTTAATCGGATCAAAAGAGTCGGGCACAGACAGCAGGTTATCGTCTATATATGTGATAAATGCTGTCGGATCCTTTTCGTTTATTCTGGTGGCAAGTGCGGCTAATGAAATAGGTTGACCTTCTTTTTTCTTTTCTTCACAGTAGAAAAAGACTTTTTCCTTGATTTCGTTTGCTTGTTCCAGAGTTAGTTTTAGGCTGTCACAGTAACTCTCCACCGCTAGTACTAGCTCGTTAGTTTGCGCTTTGGCATCCTCAAATTCATCGCAACCTATAAAGTCTCTAAAATACTTGGTTGGCTGCGAGTTACTTGCCTTCTTTACAAAAGAAATATACTTGCCATCAGCCGTTCGCCATTTAGCAACATTGATTCTAGCCGCCTCATGCAGATGCTCGATATCTAAGTTTATATTTTCCTTAACGTCGAGAGTGACCTCGTCTATACCTGTGCCGGGTTTTATTTTGAGTTGCATTATTAGCAAAAAATCTGCTTGGTTTATTTTGTAATGACAAAACAAAATATACCCGCCAGTAGCAAGCGCTTCTTTAGTCATTTGCGCTTTTAAGATATCCATTGCGGATATAGATAGTGCCATGAAGTCGCAAGCTTTAGTTAAGTATTTATCAATCTGATCAGAAAGAGGGTATGCAATTATACTCTGTTGAAAAATTGCGTAGCCTTTCGAGCTTGTCTTGCGAAATGCACTGACTGCACCGCCCAGCATATCAATGACGGCCTGATCTTTGGTGTCAAATAAAGTTTTCCGCGGAGTTATCGTAACGACCTTGGTTTGTTTGGCGTCTTTATGAACTTTGTGGAGAATGCTGGATACAATATCCATTTGCTTTCCTTGTCTTCACTTCAAAAACTGCAATATGATGGCACCTTAATGCCATGTCAATCAAACCAAAGCAATTGATGCTGAAAATCATATTCTCCTAGCCGCTCCGCGACTCTAAGACGACGTATCAGCATTTTGTCGCATTGAATCGGTCGAATGTTGTGCTCGTATCTAATTTCTACTCTCTGTCCAAAAATATTTTTTGGCTCGAGGTTCAGTTTTAGCCGAAGGCGGCATGCTACTGGGCGAAAGCTGACATGGTATATCACAGAAAACGAAGGTGTGGATCCTCCCATCTATGAACAAAAAACGGGCGCCTTAGCGCCCGTTTTCATTCACTCCTTCGTCTGCGCCCGCAATCGCCGACCGATCACATCCATCAAATCACAACCATCCCGCAACGGAATGGCCAACAACTGAGAAAAATCCTTCAACACCACCGTGTCGCAACCAAGCTCCGCGCGAAAGGCGATGTTTTCCAGCACCTGAGTGACCGTCCGAATTCGGTAATCAGCCGCAGCTTGCAGAACGTCGAGTGGGGCTTGGGTGTCGATGAGCAGGGAGGCTGGAATCAGGTCGATTCCGGTGAGGGGCATGTATCTTTCCATAGGTAAAACTCCGATCAAGGCAAAGTAAAAGAAAAAGCACTTTAAAATCTCGATCGATCAGGTCGCCAAACCCGAGTCGCCATTGTGGGCGACGGGACCGACTATATGCTTCATCAGAACAGCGGGGAAGGTGACGGATTCCGAGGTTTGTGTAGGAATTTTTATGCCGTCCTAGGACCAATAATCAGCGTCGCTGAATGGATCGAAAACAGCGCCAAACCATTCATTCAACATTGTTCATCCCAGCTAACGCTATCCTCTAGAATCCCAACTCCGCAGTCGAGACGGACCTCCACCCCAATGCAAACCCCCACCACCCAACACCCCCTCTGGAAAACCTACCTCCTTTTCCTCACCCCCATGGTCCTCTCCAATTTCCTCCAATCCATGTCGGGCACCATCAACAGCATCTACATCGGCCAAATGCTCGGCACCCAAGCCCTGGCCGCCGTCTCCGGCATGCTCCCCATCGTGTTCTTCTTCATCGCCCTGGTCATCGGCCTCGGCGCAGGTGCGAGCGTGCTCATCGGCCAAGCCTGGGGTGCACGGGAACCGCATCTGGTGAAAACCATCGCCGCTACCACGTTGCTGCTGGGCGCAATCATCGGCCTGACAGCTGCGGTGCTGGGCAGCGTATTCGCAAGGCCAGCCTTGCAAGGCTTGGGCACTCCGGCTGACGTGCTGGACGACGCCGTGTCCTATGCCCACGTGATGATGTGGATCATGCCGTCGCTGTTGGTCTACGTCCTGTTCACCCAACTGCTGCGGGGGGTGAGCGATACGGTGTCGCCGCTGATCGCATTGGTGGTGTCGACGTGTATCGGCCTGGCGTTGACGCCGGCGTTGATTCGCGGTTGGTTCGGGTTGCCGATGTTGGGGATTCAGAGTGCGGCGTATGCGGGGTTGGTGGGGAATTTGTCGGCGATGGGGTGGCTGGCGTGGCGGTTGATTCGGCGGGGGCATCCGTTGGCGCCGGATCGGGAGATGTTTGCGGCGATGCGCCTGGATCGGGTGATTCTCGGCAAGGTGTTGCGCATTGGCTTGCCGACCGGGTTGCAGATGGTGGTGTTGTCGGTGTCGGAGTTGGTGATTCTGGCGTTGGTGAATCAGCACGGTTCGCAGGCGACGGCAGCGTATGGGGCGGTGACGCAGATCGTCAATTATGTGCAGTTTCCGGCGTTGTCGATTGCGATCACGGCGTCGATTCTCGGGGCGCAGGCGATTGGGGCAGGGCGCATTGAGCGGATGGGGCCGATTCTGCGCACGGGGTTGTTGATCAATGTGTGCCTGACCGGTGGGTTGGTGATGTTGGGTTACCTGTTGTCGCACTGGTTGCTGGGGTTGTTTCTGACGGACGATTTGACTCAGGCTAAGGCCGAGCACTTGTTGCACATCATGCTCTGGAGCCTGTTGGTGTTTGGCTTTCAGGCGATTGTCGGCGGGATCATGCGGGCCAGCGGCACGGTGTTGGTGCCGATGGCGATTTCGATTGTGTGCGTGCTTGGCGTGCAGTTGCCGATGGCGTATGTGCTGGACGGGCAGTTCGGGTTGCAGGGTGTGTGGATGGCGTTTCCGGTGGCGTATTTGGGGATGCTGATGTTGCAAACGCTGTATTACAAACTAGTGTGGCAACATCAGAAGATTGAACGCTTGGTGTAGATTGGATCCTTTATTTCAATCCTGGCCCTAATAAGTATGACTGTTTTAGTTGGAGGGGCACCGAATGCGAGTTGGTCTCTATTGCAGATTTCGTTAGTGAGGTAACAACTAATGGATCCAATGGAAGAATCTAAGACCTCAAGTAATTTACCAGGCCAGTTATCACGTGGCTTTCAGGGAAGTTGGAAATTATCCAATGAGGTGAGTTGCTTCTGCTGAACTAACCGTTTGTCGGTGGTTTGCGCGAAAAATGAACATTTTTGCTTTAATGCCCTCTGATACTTCAGCACGTCGCCATGACCTGCCCCTGCAGCTGCAGAAAGAGAAGTGGATCCCGAACCTCATATGCATTGAATGCAAATGAGGATTTTTTTACCTGAAATTCAGGAGCCAACAAATAGCCGAACTTGATTTGCCGGGCAAATTAATCGGTTCAGCCGCGCCAAATCACTGATTTGGCTTGTCTTTTATCAGTCGGATCTCGTAGGGCCTGTAACTCGATTAGAGCCCCGCTGAACTAATGATTCGCACTGTATAATCAGTTGGAGAAGTACCGTGTCTATAAATACAATTATGAGTCTGGTCGAAAACAAAGAGTGTATGGAATTTGTGCGGTTGGGTGTTGTTTATGCTCACTTGGTCGCCTGTTGTGTTGCCATTGGTTTGGTGTTGACCAGTGATGTAGCCATGGTTAAGAACTTGTTGAAGGGCAAGGTGTTGTCGGAGCACGATAATGCGCATCTGGAAAGTCTCCAGACGTCTGTCGTTGTTGCATTGATTGCTTTGTGGGTCACCGGTATTGCAATTGTGGGTATTGATTACCTGGAGAAGGGAGTCGAGTACTTCATGAACCCGAAACTTCAAGCCAAAGTGATCATTGTCATGTTGCTGACGTACAACGGCATCTTGTTGCATCGTCTGGTGTTGCCGGCCATGCAAAAGGCCGGATCGCTGCTCAAGCTCGAGTTTAGCGCTCGGATGCTGGCGCTGTTCTGCGGCTCGCTGTCGGCGGTGTCCTGGATGTATGCGGCCCTGCTGGGCGTCGGACGCCCGTTGGCCTGGAAGTATTCACTCTCTGAACTGTTGATGGCGTATCCGCTGTTGATTGCTCTGGGTTTCCTGGCAATGCTGGCATTGACTCAACGAGTGATAAAACAGAACGACGATGTGGTGCCGCAGCGGGCTGTTGCGAGTGCTTGCTAAGTTGTAACGTTCGCTGAACTTTCCGGACACCTCCGGTTTTAAAAAGAGGGCCACCCGTAACAGGGTGGCTCTTTTTTTTTTGCGTTAAAAGTTACTCCAGAAAGTCGAGTCGTCGGTGTAGGCCGGCGGGCTTGCTGTCGTCCACCTTCGGACTGACAATCCAGAGTGACGGTGATGTAAACCGACAGGCGTGATCGCCTGGGGAGGTTTTCCACATGAGTCCTTCATCGACAACCATTCTGCAAGACCGCGCCGATGCCGGTCGGCGGCTGGTGGCGCCGTTGCTCAAGTACGCGCATCGCCCCGATGTCATCGTCCTCGCCTTGCCCCGTGGCGGTGTGCCGGTGGCGTATGAAGTGGCGACCGCGCTGGACGTTCGCCTCGACCTGATGCTGGTGCGCAAACTGGGCGTTCCGACCCATCAGGAGCTGGCGATGGGCGCGATTGCCAGCGGCGGTATTCAAATCCTCAATGAGCATACGCTGCGGGCACACCCGATTGATCAGGCAACGTTCGCTGCCGTGGTCGCACGGGAAACCCGCGAACTGCTGCGGCGTGAGCAGGTGTATCGCGGAACGCGTGCGCCGGTGCAGCTCAAGGATCAGGTGGTGATTCTGATTGACGATGGCCTGGCGACGGGCGCTTCGATGAGGGCGGCGATTCACGCGGTGCGCGCACAGGCGCCGGCGAGCGTTGTCGTCGCGGTGCCGGTGGCGCCGGTTGAGACTGCGGAGGCGCTGCGCGGTGAGGTGGACGAGTTGGTGTGCCCGATCACTGCTGATTGGTTCATGTCGATCGGGCATTGGTACGTGGATTTTTCCCAGACTGCGGATGCCGAGGTCATCGGTTTGTTGACGCGGGCGTGGCAGCGGCAGGGGAGTGGGGCGGCGTAAACATTTGGGGTTTGAGAGATGGGTCATCCGTTGCAGGGTGGCCCATTTTTTTTGGCTGGAAGTTGCGTTGATCTTGAGATCGCTATCGCCAGCAAGCCGGCTCCTACAAGGATCGGGTTTGCACGCGGACATTGTAGGAGCCGGCTTGCTGGCGATGGCGGCCTGATGGCTTATACCGCTCGTCGCAGAACTCGCTAACCACCTATTGACACCCACCGGCATCTGCGTGAATATTCATCCATCGCATGCGACACAATCGAATGCGACACTAAATCAAACCTATCGCAACATCGAGGATTCACCCCATGAGCAAGATCGAAAAAGTCCTGGCTACCGGCAAAACCCACACCACCGCCAGCACTGCCGGCAATACATCCGGCGGCCACAACGGCAGCCTCGACATCACCCTGTCGACACCCGGCAGCGCCAAACCTGCTCATGTGTTTGCCGGCACCCAGCCGCACCCGGCTGCCGAGCAACTGTTCGCCGGTGCATGGTCGGCGTGCTACACCGCTGCCGTCGGTCTGGTGGCCAATGATTTGAACGTGGTACTGCCAGCGGACTTTTCCGTCGATATCGAAGTCGATCTGGGGCAAACCGGCCCGGCCTACTTCCTTCAGGCGCGTTTGACCCTGCGCGTACCTGGCCTGCCACACGACATCGCCACCACGCTGGCGCACACCGCTGATCAGATCTGCCCATACTCGAAAGCAACACGCGGCAATATTGATGTGGCACTGAACGTCCTCACCGTTTAATTATTGTCAAAGCATCGCGTGCGATAAAAGCGCACGCGAAAAACAAATCCCCAATTGAGAGCATTCATCATGAGCAAGATCGAAAAAGTCCTGGCCACCGGCAAAACCCACACCACCCCTAGCGCAGCCGGCAACACGTCGCGCGGCCACAACGGCAACCTCGACATCGTGCTGTCCTCGCCCGGCAGCGCAAAACCGGCGCACCAGTTTTCGAACATTCTGCCGCACCCGACCGCCGAGCAATTGTTCTCCGGCGCCTGGTCGGCCTGCTATAGCGCCGCCGTCGGCCTGGTGGCCAAGGAGCTGAACGTGACACTGCCGGCCGACACGGCGGTAGACATCGAAGTTGATTTGGGCCAGACCGGCCAGGCGTACTTCATCCAGGGGCGATTGACCCTGCGCGTACCGGGCCTGTCGAACGAGGTTGCAACGAAACTGGCGCATGGCGCCCACGAGATCTGCCCGTACTCCAAAGCCACCCGCGGCAACATCGACGTGACGTTGAACGTCGTCACCGAGTGATGCACCGCACGACCGGTTCGACTTCGCCAGGCGAGTCGAACCGGCCGCCGGCCCGGGCAACATCGATAAGCGTCAATTGGACGCCAATGTGCTCTTCAGCCAATGTTCAAAACGTGTCGCGCCCACGATCGGATTCGCTCCTGGCGTCAGTGACTGATCGTTGATGGGCGCACCGAAGTAAGGAACCGTGTCATCCGGGACAACCTCGCGCGGGTCTTTGATGTGCTGCAGATACTGGCTCACGAATTCAACGATTGGCCTGCGATCCGGCCCGGCGACTTCCAGGGTCTGGTTGTCTGGCGCTTTCAAGGCGATATCGGTCAGCGCCGTGGCGACATCGAGCGAGGCAATCGGTTGCAGTGCGGCAGGGGTCAGGTGGATGGTGTTGCCGTCCTCGCGACCCGAGTAGGCAATGGCACCGATGAACTCGAAGAACTGCGTGGCGCGCAGGATCGTGTAGGGAATGCCCGAGTGTTTGATGAGTTTTTCCTGAGCCATTTTCGCCCGGAAGTAACCACTTTCGAGCATGCGCTCGGTGCCGACCACCGACAGTGCAACATGGTGTTTGACGCCGTCGATTTTCTCCGCCGCGAACAGGTTTTTCCCGGCCGTTTCGAAAAAATGCAACGCCGCGTGATCCTCGAATGAGGGCGAGTTCGCCACGTCCACCACCACGTCTGCGCCTTTCAAGGCTTCCTTCAGTCCTTCGCCACTGATGACGTTGACGCCGGTACTCGGTGACGCTGCCAGCGCTTCATGCCCCAGTGCCCGCAGGTTTTTGCACAGTTGACTGCCGATCAGTCCAGTCCCTCCGATGACGACGATTTTCATGACCCGTCTCCCGTTGCGGTGAATGGAACACTCATTAAACACCTGCATGACTCAGGCATCCGGCGCGTAACGGGGTTACGCGACAGGTGGTCGGGCCGCCGGTGCACCCATGGCGCAAACGGCGATTTTTTGCTTTAGTCCACCTGTGGCTGGCCTTTGTGTGCAGCACCTCACTGCACCAGGGCGTCCTGCCGGAGAATCCCATGAACCTTCGTTTCCCGCGTTCCGCCGCCGTGCTTGTCGCGCTCACGCTCGGCGTGTTGCCGTGCGCCGATGCCATCGAATACAAACAGGTGAATGAGACCGCCAGCACGATCTCTTTCACCTACAAACAGTTCAGCTCACGGGTCTACGGCACGTTCGGCAAGTTCGAAGGCAAGCTGGATTTCGACACGGCGAACCCCTCGGCAGCCCACGCCGTGCTCACGATCGAGCTCGACAGCATCGATGCCGGAAGCAGTGACGCCAACGAAGAGCTGAAAAAGCCCGCGTGGTTCGACACGGCCACTTATCCGAAGGCGACATTTGAATCGACCGCTGTAAAAGTGTTGAGCAACAACCGTTACTTGATCACCGGCAATCTCACCCTCAAGAAAATAACGCGCACGGTGCAAGTGCCGGTCCTGCTGAAGTCCCAGAAAGCCATCGGCATATTCGATGGCCAGCTGACGCTCAAGCGCAGCGACTTCAAAATCGGTGAAGGCGAGTGGGCGGACACGGTGGTTTCCGACGATATCAACATCAGGTTCCGGATGGTTGCGCCGGAGCAATAGCTGTTTAGCCTCCTGCGCAATGTTCTGATTCACCGCGGCTTTACGTCGCTTGCTCTGCCATGGTTTTACTGTCATCGTTCGCGCTACTGGTAATCTTTCTTATTTGAGAAATTTTTGCGTATGCGCGATTTTTCCGTGGCTGATGACGACGTTGCCCGTCGTCGGCGGACCTTCACCGACCTCTATAGCGATCACCATTCCTGGTTGCATGGCTGGCTACGGAAAAAACTCGGCTGTTCGCAACGTGCGGCCGATCTGGCCCATGACGCGTTCATTCGCGTGCTCACCCTCGCCGAGCCTCACACCATCAAAGAGCCGCGGGCGTTTCTGGCGACCATGGCGGGGCGCTTGTTGATCGATGGGGCCCGACGCCGGCGGATCGAGCAGGCGTACCTTGAGGCGCTGGCGATCCAGGCGCATGACGCCGGCATGCCTGACCCCGAAGCGATCCATGTGGCGCTTGAGGCGCTGGAAAAAATCGCTGTGATGCTCGCCGGGTTGCCAGACAAGAACCGCGAGGCGTTCCTGCTCAGCCGGCTCGACGGCCTTACCTACAGCGAGATCGCGATTGAACTGAAAGTGTCCGCCAGCACGGTCAAGAACTACGTCGCCGGTGCGCTCGTCCATTGCTACAACACCTTGTACGGGGCGGAACAGCCGTCGTGACGAACATCCATCCACCCTCCGAGCAGATGATCCTTGAGGCGGCTTACTGGCTGACGTTGTTGCACGACGATTTGGCTACCGACGCCGAACGTGTGGCTTTCGATGTCTGGTGCGAAGCCGACCCGCGCCACGCGCTCGCCCTGGAGCGGATGCGAGCTTTGTGGGGCGGTTTTGACGAGCTGCCTGCCGCCCCCGCACGCGTTGCCCTCAAGCATGCCTTTGCCCGGCCGGGCCCGAGAGTGTCGGGCCGTGGCGCCCAGGCGATTGCGCTGCTGGGTGTGTTGGTCTGTGGCTGGATCGGCCTGGACAACATGCCGGTCTGGCTCGCCGATCAACGTACCGGCGTGGGCGAGCGGCGTGAGGTGGTGCTTTCGGACGGCAGCCATATCCAGCTCAACAGTCATTCGGCGCTGGACGTGAAGTTCGACGGCCAGCAGCGCGTCATCGAGTTGTTGGAAGGGGAGATGTGGGTCGAGGTGGCCAAGGACGCCCGGCGTCCGTTTGTGGTGCGCACTGATCAGGGGACGGCGACGGCACTGGGCACGCGCTATCTGGTGAAACGCACAGCCGATGGTTCGACCGTGGTCAGTGTGCTGGAGTCTGTCGTTGCCGCCAAAGCCAACGGCGCCGAGGCGGTGAACGTCGCGGCGGGCGAGCAAACCACCCTCAGAGAGGGCCGGGCGCAAGCACCGCAACCCATCGGCAACGCCCACCCGGATGCCTGGACCCGGGGCTTGCTCAAAGTCGATGACCGTCCCTTGAGCGAAGTGCTTCAGGCCCTCGCCGGTTACCGACGGGGCCTGGTGCGCTACGACGAACAGGCGCTGCAGGGGCTGCGCGTCTCCGGCGTGTTCCGCCTCGACGACACCGATGCTGCACTCGCGACACTGGCGGACAACCTGCCGATCCAGGTCGAGCACTTCACCGATCTGCTGGTGGTGATCAAACCCCTCTAACCCCCCAACCCTGTAGGAGCCGGCTTGCTGGCGATCCCGGCGACACGGTCTGCCTGACCCACCGCCATCGCTGGCAAGCCAGCTCCTACAAGGTTGAGGAGGGCATCAATACCGTTTCACCCCAACCTGTAGGAGCCGGCTTGCTGGCGATCCAGGCGACACGGTTTGTCTGACCCACCGCCATCGCGAGCAGGCTCGCTCCTACAGGGTTTCGGGGTTTCAAAAAATATTAATGCAAATCGCTCGCATTCATTGTCTGTTTTTCCGACATGGCCGTCATGGTTAGTAACGCCTTCCATTTCGCAGGATTTCTCATGTCTCGCTTTGCTCGTCCGTTGCACCCACTGGCGCTTTCAGTGGCGATGGCTTTTGTCGCGGCGCCGCTGCTGGCTGCCGAATCGCCGGTCGCGGGTTCACACACCAGTGCTTTCCGCAGTTTTTCGATCCCGGCCGGGGATTTGAGTCAGGCGCTGAACAGCCTGGCCGAGCAGGCGGACCTGGTGTTGGCCTTCGACCCGGCCTTGACGCGCGGTAAACGCAGCAATGGCCTGAGCGGACCATTCAGCACCGGCGACGCACTTGCCCAATTGCTTCAGGGCAGCGGCCTCAACGCCATTGCGCTGTCGGCCACGCGCTATCGCATCGAACCTGCACCCGAGGCGGTCGAAGGTTCTCTGGAGTTGCAGGCCACTAACATCAACGGCGCGTATGCGAGCGAAAGTCCGACCGGCCCGGTGGCGGGTTATGTCGCGACGCGCGCGCTGTCGGCGACCAAGACCGATACGGCGCTGAACGAAACACCGCAGTCGATTTCCGTGGTCACCAAGGACCAGATGCGGGCCCAGGGCGCGGAGAATCTCAACCAGATCTTGCGTTACACCGCCGGCGTGATTCCCGAAACCCGTGGCTCTACCGCTTCGCGACTGGATCAGATGACCATCCGTGGTTTTTCCCCGGCCGTGTATCTGGACGGCTTGCGCATGCCGGGCAGTCGCGATGCCTCGCCGCAAAAGGACTCGTTTGATCTGGAGCGCGTGGACGTTTTGCGCGGGCCGTCGTCGGTGCTGTACGGGCAGGCCAGCCCCAGCGGTGTGGTGAACATGGTCAGCAAGCGGCCGCTGGATACGCCGTTCCATGAAATCGGCGTCGAGTACGGCACCTTCGACAAGAAACGCACGACCTTCGATCTGAGCGGCCCGCTCGACGACCAAGGCGTTTACTCCTATCGCCTGGCCGGTCTGTACGACGAGGCCGATGGTCAACTGGAACACACCGAAACCCAGCGTCAGTCCATTTCGTCGGCGTTCACCTGGCGCCCGAGCGATGACACGTCGCTGACGCTGCTGGGGCATTTCCAGAAAGACCCGAAGGCGGCTTCGTACGGTTCGACACCGGCGTGGGGCTCGGTGTTGCACAGCCCGACCGGGCGTGACATCGATGTCGATTTCTATGACGGCGACAAGGATTTCGAGAAGAGTGACCGCGAGTATTTCTCCATCGGTTACTTGTTCGAACATCACCTCAACGACGTCTGGACCTTGCGTCAGAACGCGCGTTACCTGCGCAGCGAAGGCGTTTATCGCAGCCTCTACAACAGCAACCTGCGCGCCGATTACCGCACTTCCAACCGGTCGACCATTGCCACAGACGTCGACCTGGATGCCTACACCCTGGATAACCAGGTGCAGGCCAGATTCGACACCGGACCGGTGCAACACACGGTGCTGTTGGGTGGCGATTATCAGAACACCAGCACGGATACCAAGTCCGGTTTCGGCACGGGGCCGACGCTGGATATCTTTGATCCGGTCTACGGTGTTCCGGTCGTCACACCGGCGTTCACCACCGACGCGACGCAGCGTAACCAGCAGAAGGGCTTGTACCTGCAAGACCAGATCAAATGGGACAAGTGGGTGTTGCTGATGGGGGGGCGCTACGACTGGGCGACCAACAACAACAGCTCGATGAACTTGCGCAACAACGTCAAGACCAAAACCTCTCTGGACAGCGAGGCGTTCACCGGTCGCGTGGGGCTGGTCTATCTGTTCGATAACGGCCTGTCGCCGTACATCAGCTACGCCGAATCCTTCGAACCGCAGTCGGGCACCGGCTATGGTGGTTCGGTGTTCAAGCCGACCGAGGGCCAGCAATACGAAGTGGGGATCAAGTACCAGCCACCGGGCAGCAACAGCTTTATCACTGCGTCGGTCTTCGACCTGCGCCAAAGCAACGTGCCGACGCTTGATCCGGATCCGACACACCTGTGCGGCACCGGGCGTTGCCAGGAACAGAGCGGTGAAGTGCGCTCCCGTGGTTTTGAACTCGAAGGCAAGGCCAGCCTGAATGACAACCTGGACATCACCGCCGCGTACGCTTATCTGGACAACCGCATCACCAAGTCCAACAGCACCGTGAGCTACGCGCCGCTGACCGACATCGCCGTCGGCCCGGCAGTGCCGGCGAAAGGCACCACCAACTATGGTGTGCCGCGTCATACGGCCTCGGTCTGGGCGGATTACACCTTCCACGACGGCGTTGCCAAAGGCTTCGGTGTCGGCGGCGGGGCGCGTTACGTCGGTTCCTCCTGGGGCGACACTGCCAACACACTGAAGGTGCCGGGTTACACGCTGCTGGATGCGGCAGTGCACTACGACATCCCGCACATCAACAGCCTCAAGGACAACCTGCGCCTGGCGGTGAACGCCAGCAACCTGGCCAACAAAGAGTACGTGGCGTCGTGCTATTCCTACTCGTGGTGCTGGTATGGCGCACAGCGCACCGTTCAGGCGAGCGCGACGTATCAGTGGTAACACCCCGCTGAGCTGACACACCACGTCGCCTGAATCGCCAGCAATCCGGCTCCTACACACCACCGAACCTGTAGGAGCCGGCTTGCCAGCGATGGCGGTGTATCTGATACACCGCGCAAGCCCCATCGCCAGCAAGCCGGCTCCTACAAGGATCTGTATTCACCTGACACACCATCGAACCTGTAGGAGCCGGCTTGCTGGCGATTCAGGCGACGCGGTGTGGCTGACCAGACGTCAAAGCGTGGCCGTTTTAATGCACGGTAATTGGCGCTGTAACGGTCTTCCCGAGCGCTGAGCGAACGGTGATGGTCGGGCTCGGTGTCGGGCCGTTGCCGGTGGTGGTAACGGACAGTCTCCAGCGTGCCCCCGTACCGTTCGGCGTGAGCGTCGCGGTTCCCAGATTGAGCTGGCCGCCGGTGGTCGACGCACTGACGGTGATGCTGTTGCCCGCCGCCCGCGAGGTCGTCCCGGTCACGTCCCAGGTGTAGCGATTGTTGCTGCGCACGTTGACGGAAGCGCGGGTGACCAACAACGTTTCATTCACTGCCGCCGCAGCGCTGACCGCCACGGATACCGTCGCCGGTTTGTCCGAGACGGCGCCAAGGTTGTCACTGGCTTCGTAGGTAAACACCGCAGTGAACGGCGCTGCAACAATGGTCGGTGGCATATAGAACACTCGAATGCCGTCGGTGCTCACGGAGCCCTGGCCCGAATCCGGCTGGGTCAGGCCGACAACCTTGAGCGGCAGGTTACCGTCCGGGTCGGTGTCGTTGGCGAGCACGCTGATGGTCACTGGCAGGCCGTTACTGCTCGTGGCGCTGTCATTGTTGGCCACGGGTTTTTTGTTCGGGCCTTCATTATCATCGCCGTCAACGCCAGTGCGGAAAGTCGGCAGTGCCACGGAGTTGACGAAGGTGACGCCGTCCCAACCCGGTATCGGCGTTGGCATCAACTGGAACTGCCCCGGATGCTCGGAATCCCAGCGCAGCAACATCGACGTGTCCTCGTGCTGAGTGTTGTGGCAGTGCTCCATGTAGGTGCCGGCGAACTCGCGGAATTGAAGCGCCACGTCGACATCCACTGAACTGTCGACGCCTTCGCCGATGCGAAAGACGTCCTTGCGTGCCCATTTTTCCCATTCCGGCGGTGCCTTGCCGTCGCGACTGAGAATGACGCCTTCTTCGAAATGCACATGCACCGGATGGTTCCAGCCATTGCCGCCGTTCTTGATTTTCCACACTTCGAGGGTGCCGTCGCCGGAGAACCCGGCGTCCGTGGGGCCGCTGGCCAGTTGCGGTGCGGCACTGATGCGGCGCGGGTCCATGGGAAAGCCGGGGCCGCCATCGGTCTTGATCGTCCACGGTGCTTCATCGGTGCCATCGGAGCGACCGAAAATGAACTCCCGATGCCGCGCCACGTTGAGCCTGGCCTGGTCATTCGGGTTGTCGCGATCGATGGGCAACGGGATCATCGTCTTGCCGCCAGGCACAAAGGCTGCCGGGTCCATGGCCACGTCCTGACCACTGTAGGGCTGAACCAACAGTTGCAGGAATTTGCCAACCAGCGGGTCGCCCCTGTCCCATTTCGGGCCATTGCTGGTTTGCTTGATGACGGCCTTGTACTTCTCGGACAGCACGTCAGCCAGGGGGGCGGGTTCTTCCGGGCCCTTGCCGTCTTCGTGCACCAGCAGGTTGACGAAGTACAGTTTGTCGCCGACCTTGATCCCGTTTTTCGAGAAGTTGACGATGATGTCGAAACGTTCGGCGATGCCCATGGTTGGCAGGATCGCATTGTTATTGGTCTTATCGCCGTCACCATCCAGGTCCATGCTGCCGTCGAACGGCACGGCGTGTTCCATGATATTGCCGTCGTTGGCAATCAGGTGGAGCGGCACCCGATTATAGGAAACCCCAGAGCCGGCAGGCCCCGGAAATTCACCGCCATTGCCGCTGATTTCTCGTACCAGCGCCAGCTTGAAATAGCGCGACACCGAGCCGTTGAGAATGCGGAAACGGTAGCTGCGCGCGCGGACTTTCAGGCTCGGCTGGTACTGCCAGTTGACCAGCATCTGATCCCCGAGAAAGCCGTCGGTGTTGAACGGGTTGAACCACAACTGGCCGTTCTCGTCCCAGGCCTTATCGGAGATCAGCAGGTTCACGTCGTAGTCGCGGTTGCCCCAAGGCATCGCTGAACCGCTGGGAAAACGCAGGTTGACGCCGTCCTCGATCGCTTCGTTGCCGCGATCCACAGCGCTGTAGTAATTCATCATTGCCGCATTGCCCTTGTAGACATTCTGCGCAGTGAAATCGAGCATGTGGTCGTGGAACCAGTGGCTGCTCATGGTCTCGCGCCAGTCGCCACGGATTTTTATGCTGCCGTTTTCGCAGGTCTTGAGGCCCGGACTGACATCGTTGACGAAGAGTTTTTCGCCCGGTGAGCAGGGGAAGGCTGCACGCGGATCCTGCGCCTTGGTGTTGATCGTGTCGTAGCCGGCCAGTTGCAGCGGCCAGCGATAATCGTAGAACTGCCCCGGAAAGAAAAATGCATTGGTAAAGCCATCGCTTTCAGCCGGCGAGTGCCCATTGTGTTCGTGGGTGCTGAGGGTGTGCAGGCCAAAACCGGCGTTGGCTGCGGGGTCGATTGGCAGGGCGTTGTAATGGCGCATCAGCAACGCTTGACCGTAGCGGACCATCAACAGTTTTGCCGGCACGGTACCGTCGAATGTCCACAGCGAGTTGTGATTCTGCACCGGCATTCTTGAATGAAAACGCACGTCGATACCGCGAGTGGTGCCCGCTGTCGCCGGGATGTCCGAGGTTTGGTAGTAGAGCCCGCCGGGGGCGAATTCACCCTTGTTGTAGTGGTGCAATTGTTGGGCGTCACGCAGGCCCTGGTTGGTTCTGGCACCGGCTTGAACAGTCTTGAACTGAACCTGCGGGAAGAACTCGTTCCAGCGTTGATGCGACCAGCCTTTTCCCGGTGGCCGACCCTCCGCCGGCGAGCCCACCGGATGCCGGTTGAGGAAGGCTTCGATCTGCGCCTTCCACGGGTTGCGGTCCAGTACATTGGAAAACTGCGACGGAAACGGGGACAACCCCGGCTGGCGCAGGAAGGCTTCGAGCGCTGCACTTGACGGGCCGCTGCGGGCGACGTTGTTCGGATCCTGCTGGGGCGCCGGGCCGAGGGTTGGCACGGGGAATGTCAGCGTCTGCGGCGGGGTAGTCGGGTCGAGTGCTTCTGAGCCGAACTCTTCAAACAGCAGCAGTTGTTGAGTGAATGGTTCGGCCCCGAACAAGGGGCTGGGTTTGCCGTTGGTGGGGTAGTTGAACGACGTCTGCGCGGCGGGCGGCAGTACGTTGTCGGCACGCGGCGTGTTTCGGTCACCGAACACGCCGTTGGGCAAGGCCAGGGCACCTTGATTGGCCGGGGGCAGGTTTTTCAGAGCTTCCAGGGCTGCCTTAGGGTCGGCAGGCGGGTTATGGAAGGCTGACGGATCGGTCGGAGGCGGTGGCCCGAAATCATCGAGCGGAGCGGCATTCACCGCAGACAAGCTGAAAGCAGTCAACATCACCAAAGTAATGCCCGGCGTCCGGAAAAAGCCGGGCGACTTGTTCACAGGAGCTGAGCTTTTCATGGTGGTTCTCTGGGGGCGTGTCGTGGTGTCGGCACATGCGCAAAAATCGACGCAAAAGCTGAGCCACTAACGAGATTGTTAGATAAATCATCGCGTTAGGTTCAGTGAGATGCGTGAGAAGTGTTAACGAGCGCTAACAGTTGGGGGATATTCCTCAGTCTTGGGGAGGGTGTTATTCCCCATTGCCCCGCCCGGTGAGGAGGTGTTGTCGCTGGCCTCATCGCCGGCAAGCCGGCTCCTGCAGTTGATTTCCATAGTCACTCGGCATGACTGCCAACTGACACGCCACGCCGGTCTCGTCGGCGCGTTATGATAGGCGCGTCCGCCGCCAGAGTCAGAGCAGAGCCTCAATGCCCCAGATCACCCATTTCAAAACCCCGTGCCCCGAGCACCTCACCAGCCAGATTCTGCAGATGGTGGTCGATAACCTTACCGACATCAGCATGGTCGCCATCCCGCCGAGCAACCTGTTGTACAACGTTTACCAGTACGCGATCGGCTATGAGGTTCACCTCTATCTGGAGGCGCTGAACGGGGCGAAAGGGGTGGCGGTGGAGTTGCTGGTCGCGACCGATGTGGACGATCCGGAACAGGTCATCGGCTTCTTGCTGTACCTGCCGATCAAGGACGATCCAGAGGCGTGCGGCGTCGCATACATGGCGGTGCAGGCCGGCCATCGGCGTCAGGGCGTGGCGCGGCGGATGCTGCGGGAAATGGTCGGCCGCTACCCGCATGCCGAGCTGACCTGCGCGGTGGCCAAGGTGCCGTGGTTTGAATCGATGGGCTTTCAGGTGCTGGGCACGCGCGGCACGCAGGTGTTGATGAACACCCGCGATCATCGCTCTGACGGATTGATGGGGTTGCTCGACGTGGCGTCGATCTACAGCTCGCTGGAGGTGCGGCAGATTCATACGTACCTGCTGCAAAAGCACGGCAAGCGGGCGATGCTCGATGCGGAAAAGCAGCGTGACCGGCATCTGGATCAATTGACGCACAAGGCCAATGAATTTGTCCGCGAGCGGTTGGGCGAGTCGCCGCGCTGACCGCGCCCATCCAGACAACTCAATCAACTGTGGGAGCAAGCCCGCTCCCACAGTTGTTTTGCATTCAATCAGGCAAATCGGTCAGCGTTTAAGAAAGCTTCACGTTCATGGTGATCCGCGCCGTGAACACTTTCTTCCCCTCGACGTCGTGAATGTCCACCGGCACGATCTTGTCGCCTTCCGTGGTCCAGTCCACGGAACCCCCATCGGCCACCGCCGTCACGTCGGTTTTTGCCTTCGCCAGGTACTCCACCGTCATGCCTTTTGGAATCCAGCGTGCGCCTTCGGGAATCGACACGTCGGTCATCATTCCCGCCGCCAGTTCAGCCGCATTGCACATCGCGATCGCGTGCACGGTGCCCAAGTGGTTGGTGATTTCCTTGGCGAACGGCACCTGCACCGTCGCGCAGCCTTTGCGCAACTCCGTGACCAGCGGGTTGATGGTGCTGAAGTAGGGCGCAACCTGACAGGCCATTTTGCTGAATGCTTGCGGGCCCACGCTGTTGAACATGCTGAGAAACTGACTCATTTGAAACCTCGCTGAAGGGGCTTAAAACAGAATGGTGTTCCGTTACAGAATAATGTTCTGTAGCGGAACAGTATTCTGTCGGCGGGAAATCTGTCAACCTGTCGCCACGTGTCCGATGGCAGTCATCTGCCTTCACCATCGATTTTTTGGGACTGTGTTGAGCATGGAAACGTCAGATTTACTCGAGCGCTGCTACCCCGGAAGACGCGCCGAACTCAAGCGCGATATTTTTCGAAAGGCCCTCGCCCTGTTCAACGAGCAGGGGATCGAGGCCACGACCATTGAAATGATCCGCGCCGAATGCGACACCAGCGTGGGCGCGATTTATCACCACTTCGGGAACAAGGAAGGGTTGGTGGCCGCGCTGTTTTTCACCGCCCTGGATGATCAGGCCAGGCTGCGCGACAGCTATTTGAGCGAGGCGAAAACCACGCAAGAGGGTGTGTATGCGCTGGTGCACAGTTACGTGGATTGGGTCGACAGCCAACCCGAATGGGCGCGTTTCCAGTACCACGCGCGATTTGCTGTCACCAAGGGGCCTTTGAAGGACGAACTGGCTACCCGTAACAAGATGCGCAACAAGCAATTGCTGGAATGGCTGTCGGATTCGGCCAGAGGCGATGAATTGAAAGGTTTTCCGGCTGAATTGATGCTGTCGCTGATTATTGGTCAGGCAGACAACTATTGCAGGACGTGGTTGTCGGGCCGGGTGAAGGGCAGTCCGAAGGTGTACAGGGACGAGCTTGCTCAGGCTGCGTGGCGGTCGATTTCCAGCGGTTGACCTGCAAAAAAGCCTGGCCTGATTGCGCAATGCTGTTCGGAGGGCATGCGCTAACGGGAGGTTTTGAATGGGGGCATATCCGTTGCTGCGGTAACGGCGGCTATTGGTTTCGCCCTTACGGCGAGTCACTTGGAAGAGCCCCAAGTAACCAAGGGCTCTTGCCCCTTTCGTTCAGTGCCTCGCCTAGGCTCGGCATGCCCTCGCTCCGGTCCTGCTCCGTGGGCCCGCCGCCATCGGCCATCCATGGCCGGGGGCGGCTAACCCGGCATCCATGCCGGGTTGCCCACTGCGCAGAACCTGCGCTCGGCCTCTCGAGGGGGCGTGTACCTCAAGATCAAAAGCTGAAGGCGAGCTAACGCTCGGCCTGATGAGTGGTGGAAATCAAAAGCGTATGGGATTCCCTGTAGGAGCCGGCTTGCCGGCGAAAAGCGTCTGGACGACGCGTTCTTTCAGACAGCCCGCGTTATCGTTGACGTCCATCGCCAGCAAGCTGGCTCCTACAATTTTGAATCGTGTGAACCCAATCCCTTGTAGGAGCCGGCTTGCTGGCGATAGCGGTGAGTCAGTCGACGCATGTATTGGCTGAACGGACGTCATCGCCAGCAAGCCGGCTCCTACAGGGGGCGGTGTACAGATTCGGAATGGGTGAGCGCAGCCGAGAAGACAACGCGTTCGAACAGAGAGCCAGGTCGGCTTTCAGGCCGCCTCGGCGGCTGTGGCGGTAGTCGCCCCCTCGAGAGGCCGAGTGGAGGTTCTGCGTAGTGGGCAACCCGGCATGGATGCCGGGTTAGCCGCCCCCGGCCATGGATGGCCGATGGCGGCGGGCCCACGGAGCAGGACCGGAGCGAGGGTATGCCGAGCCATAGCGAGGCACCGAACGAAAGGGGCAAGAGCGCTTTGGTTACTTTCGCGCTTTTCGAAAGTGACTCGCTGTAAAAGCGAAACCAATAGCAGCATCACCGCAGCAACGGATATGCCCCCCATCCAATCCAAAAAAATCACAATTGAACAGCATTACTACGGTCAGATACCGGGCTTTTTCTGGTCTGTCATCCGTGCAAAAAAAAGAGCCTCAGGGCTCTTTGATGGGGAAAAAGTAGAGCCCTTGAGGCTCAAGATGCACGTGAAACAGGCGGTGAGCTTGGTAGGGGTTCAGATCACTCACCACCTACGCAACCGCTCGAGTTGAGCAAACAAACGGCTGCGTAGAATCATCGTAGGAAGATGGAGTTTGGCACTCAAGTACCGCTAGTCGCGTCCCGGCCAGCCCGCACGGCGCAAGGCGTTGAGCAGTGTTTCGGCGTCCAGCCCCGGCACCGCATGGCCATTGCCCTCGGCGGTGTCGCAGGCCAGCAGGGCGTTGATGATTGCTTCTTCCACGGCTTCGGTAGCGGCAAGGAACAACTCGCTGATGTGGTCGTTGTTGACCATGCTCAGGTTCTCGGTTGTCGGCGCCTTCTTGCTCTCATAAGCAGCCGGTGGCACATCGTTGCCGGTCGCAAAGGCAATGAAGATATCGCCGCTGTGGTCTTCGTTACCGCCACCGGTCCGCGCCAGACCGAGACTGGCGCGCTGGGCGAGGCGGGTGCATTGATGTGGCAGCAACGGTGCATCGGTGGCCAGGCACACCACAATCGAACCCATGCCCGGATGCGGCAGCGATGCCTTGAGGAATGGCGAATCAGCCTTTTCCATATAGCGCCCGACCGGATAACCGTCGACGCGTAATTCGTTGCGGATACCGTGGTTGGCCTGGACGATGGCGCCCACTGTCCAACCACCCTGGCCGGCATTCAAACGTCGCGAAGCGGTGCCGATGCCACCTTTGAATTCGTGACAGATCATGCCGCTGCCGCCACCCACCGCACCTTCTTTCACCGGCCCGCTTGTCGCCGTGCGCAGGGCTTGGGCCACGTGCTCGGGTTTGACGTGGAAACCGTTGATGTCGTTGAGCAAGCCGTCGAAGGTTTCCAGCACCACCGGCATGTTCCAGTAAAGTCGCCCGTCGTCCGGTTGCTGTTCGCGGTCCAGCACAATCAATGCATCGCGCACCACGCCCAGGCTGTGGGTGTTGGTGAAGGCGATCGGGCTGGTGAGCAGGCCCGCTTCGCGGATCCATTCCAGACCTGTGGCGTCGCCGTTGCCGTTGAGCACATGGACGCCGGCAAAACACGGTTGCTGGCTGGTGGAACCGGCACGCGGCTCGATCACGGTGACGCCGGTCAGGATGTCGCGACCGTTGGCGGTGCGACCTCGCACATCACTGTGGCCGACCCGCACGCCGGGCACATCGGTGATGGCATTGAGCGGGCCGGGTTGCAGTTGGCCGAACTGGAGGTTCAGGTCGCGGGCACGTGGTTTCATTGTTTCTCTCATCTTCAATTCCTGGCAGAAAAATAACTGGAGGCATTCGAACCTGTAGGAGCCGGCTTGCTGGCGAAGCGCTCTTGAGGACGCCATCGCCAGCAAGCCGGCTCCTACAAAAGCGGGTTCACTGACCGTTTTTGACCTTGCTCCAGATCCGCGTACGCACGCGTTCGGTAGCCGGCGGCAGCGGCTGGAGGGTGAATAACGTGGCCAAGGCTTGCGCGGACGGGTACACCGCCGGGTTATTGCGAGTCGCTTCGGCCACCAGCGACGTGGCGCTACGGTTGCCGTTGGGGTAGTTGAGGTGATCACTGACCGGGGCAATCACTTCAGGGCGCATCAGGTAGTCGATGAAGGCCAGACCCTGCTGCGGGTGCGGCGCGTCCTTGAGCAACACGAGGGTGTCGAACCACACCGGCGCGCCTTCCTTCGGCAGGCTGTAGGCGATCTTCACGCCATTGTTGGCCTGCTCGGCGTTGGTCTTGGCTTCCAGCATCGCGCCGGACCAACCCACCGCGACGCAGATGTTGCCGTTGGCCAGGTCGCTGATGAATTTCGACGAGTTGAAATAGGCGATGTGCGGACGCAGTTTGAGCAGCAGCGCTTCGGCCTTCTTGTAGTCCTCGGGATTGGTGCTGTTGGGCGGCAGGCCGAGGTAGTGCAGGGCCACCGGCAGCATCTCCGACGGCGAGTCGAGCATGGCCACGCCGCACTGGCCGAGTTTGGCCAGGTTGGCTTCGTTGAACACCAGCTCCCAGGAATCCACCGGTGCCTTGTCGCCCAGCGCGGCGCGGACTTTATCGACGTTGTAGCCGATGCCGTTGGTGCCCCACAGATACGGCACGGCGTACTGATTGCCCGGATCGTTGTTGGCCAGTTTCGCCAGCAGGTCAGCATCCATGTTTTTGAAGTCCGGCATCTGCCCGTGGGGCAATGGTGCCAGGGCGCCGGCCTTGATCAGGGTCGGCAGGCTGAAGTTGCTGGCCACCACCACGTCGTAGCCGCTGCGGCTGGTGAGCAGTTTGCCTTCCAGCACTTCGGCGCTGTCGAAGGTGTCGTAAACCGGCTCGATCCCGGTGTCGCGCTTGAAGTCGTGCAGGGTGTTGGGGCCGATGTAGTCGTACCAGTTGTAAACGTGAACCGTCGGGCCTTCGGCAGCCAACGCCGACAGCGAAACGCACAAACAGGCGCTCAGCCCGAGATTGATCTGTTGAAGGCGACGACTCATGATGCGGCACTCCTGGCCTGCTGCAGGCCGGTGATGAACAGGTGCTTGCAGCGTATCGGCAGGCCGGGGACTCACCCATTCCCATCATGGGTTACTCGAAAGGGGTAGAGCGTGGACGCGTTGCTGAAAGAGTTGCCGGTGCATCAGGGCCTGGCGCGGGTGTTTGGCGCGTTGGGCCGGGACGGTTTCTGGCGCGCACTGGTCGACACGCTGCGGTTGCTGGTGCCGCTGGACAACGCATTGGTTGCGGTGATGAGGCCGGGGCGAGTGCCGCGCCTGCTGATCGATTTCGACGCCAAGGGCAGCGCCGACGAGCATGAGGAACTGGCCGGTTACAGCGCCGGCATGTACCTGCTCGATCCGTTTTATCAGGCCGCGTGTGCAGGCATTGCCGATGGCTTGCACAGCCTCGAATCGCTGGCGCCGGACCAGTTTCAGCAGAGCGAGTACTACCTGAGTTACTTTCGCTCGGTGGTGGGCGACGACGAGTTGCAGTTCATGATCAACGTCGAAGATTCAGTGCTCGGTTTGTCACTCGGCCGTTCGACGCGTTTTACCCTGGAAGAGCAGGGCCGTCTGCTCTGTGTGCGTGACTGGGTGCTGGCGGCGATGCGGCGTCACCTGCAATTGATGCCGCCAGAAGGCCCGGTTGCCGAAGCCGTGGCCGGGGACCTGGCGACGTTGCTGGATCGCTTTGATGCGCGTTTGACGGTGCGTGAAATCGAAACGGCGCGCCTGATTCTTCAGGGCTTTTCAAGCAAGGCGATTGCCCAGCAATTGGGGATCTCGCCGGAAACGGTGAAAGTGCATCGGCGCAACGTCTATCACAAGCTCAACGTGAACGGGCATGGGGAGTTGTTTGCGTTGGTGTTGCAGCCGCGTTGACCGGCAAATCACAGAGATTTATTGCCTGTCAGGCCCCCATCGCGAGCAGGTCGAATCGTCGCACCGTCACTCCCACATTTGACCGCATTCCAATGTGGGAGCGAGCCTGCTCGCGATGGGGGCAACTCGGTGTTACTGCCGAAACACCAACGCCTTCAACCCGCACTCGACATCCGCATCCGGAAACTCCGGCGGATTCTCCAGCCGTTGCTCGAACCGCAGGCTCGGCGCCTCGCGCATGACGCCATCAATCAGGAAATCCGCGCCAAACGCCGGGTCGTTCATGCAGGCCAGCACCGTGCCCTGTGGCGTGAGCAACTCCGGTAACCGACGCAGCACGCGCTGGTAATCCTTGGTCAGCAGAAAACTGCCTTTCTGGAAGGACGGCGGATCGATGATCACCAGGTCATAAGGGCCTTTACCGATCACTTTGCCCCAGGACTTGAACAGGTCGTGGCCGAGGAAACTCACCTTGCTCATGTCGTGGCTGTTGAGCCGGTGATTGTCGCGGCCACGGTTCAGGGCCGGGCTGGACATGTCCAGGTTGACCACATGTTCGGCACCGCCCTCGATGGCCGCCACGGAAAAACCGCAGGTGTAGGCAAACAGGTTCAATACGCGCTTGCCCTCGGCATTGGCGCGCACCCAGTCGCGGCCGTAACGCATGTCGAGGAACAGCCCGGTGTTCTGCTTGCGGCCCAGGTCCACGCGATAACGCAGGCCTCCCTCGGTGATGGTCATGTCATCGATGACTTCCCCGACCAGCCATTCGGTGGTGCTTTGCAGCAGGTAGCGATGTTGCAGCGCCAACGTATGCGCGCCGGATGTCGCCCACGCCGGCGATTGAGTGAGCGCCATCAACCGCTGTTTCAGCGCTTCCAGCTGTGCCGCTTCCGGCTCCTTGAACAATGACACGAGCACCACGCCTTGCAGCCAGTCGACGGTCAATTGCTCCAGCCCCGGCCAGCACCGTCCGCGACCGTGGAACAGTCGGCGGGTTTCTGCGGGTGCCGCGGCAAGGGCGGTCAGCAGATGGTCGTGGAGGGTGGTGAGCGCATCTGAGTTCATCGGGCGGTGTCGGTCATTTGAGGGGGCGGCATTTTAACCACAAATGCAGACCTTGGGCTGACAACCCAATTCCCTGTGGGAGCAGGGGCCTGAGTTATCACGGTTAATTTAACTTTACGTGAGGATTTGGCGATCTGTCGGCTCCCATACTCGGCTCCAACGAATAACAACAACCGCCGGGAGCCGATCATGTCGCCGATACCTGCTTCATCCCATCCGCGCTGGCTGCGCCTGACCCATTGGCTGAACGCCCTGGCGGTGCTGGTCATGGTCACCAGCGGTTGGCGCATCTACAACGCATCGCCGCTCTACGACTTCAGTTTCCCGAAAGGCATCACGCTGGGCGGCTGGCTCGGCGGGGCGTTGCAATGGCATTTCGCGGCGATGTGGTTTCTCGCCATCAATGGCCTTGTCTACCTGATCATCAACCTCGCCAGCGGTCGTCTCTCTCGACGCTTCTTCCCGGTGTCGCCCAAAGGTGTTCTGCAGGACCTGTGGGCCGCATTGCGCGGGCGACTGGGGCATGCCGACCTGAGTCATTACAACCAGGTGCAACGGCTGGCGTACCTGTTTGTGATGCTCGATATCACGCTGTTGGTGGTCTCCGGGCTGGTGTTGTGGAAGTCCGTCCAGTTTCCGTTGTTGCGTGAATTACTCGGTGGTTACGAAGCAGCGCGGCATGTGCATTTCATCGCGATGGCGCTGTTGGTGGCGTTTGTCGCGGTGCATCTGGTGATGGTCGCGCTCGTTCCCAAAACGCTGCTGGCCATGATTATCGGTCGCAAGGAGCCCGTATGAAAAAGCCCATCGAAGGCCTGGATGAGTCATCCATCCTCAAAGACGCCCGGAAAATCATTGCGCCACAGATCGAAGACCGCTCGCGCCGTTCGTTCCTGATGCGTGGGCTAACCCTCGGCGGCGTGGCCATGTTGTCGGGCTGCAACCTGACCGACAACGAAAGCGTCGAGACTGCGTTGTCATCCATGTCACGGTTCAACGATCGGGTGCAGGGCTGGCTGTTCAATCCCGATGCACTGGCACCGACCTATCCGGCATCAATGATCACCCGGCCGTTCCCCTTCAACGCGTTTTACGGCATCGACGAGGCACCGACCGTTGAGGAAGAAAGCTATCGGCTGGAAGTCACCGGCCTGGTCGCCGACAAGCGCAGCTGGCGCCTCGAAGAGCTGCGCGCGATGGCGCAGAACGAACAGATCACCCGGCATATCTGCGTCGAAGGCTGGAGCGCGATCGGGCGCTGGGGCGGCGTGCGGTTCAGCGATTTCCTCAAACGGGTCGGAGCCGACACCGATGCCAAATATGTCGGTTTCAAATGCGCCGACGATTACTACACCAGCATCGACATGGCCACCGCGCTGCACTCACAGACGTTGCTGGCGCTGACCTATGACGGCGCGGTGCTGCCGCGCGAATACGGCTTCCCGATGAAGCTGCGCATGCCCACCAAGCTCGGCTACAAGAACCCCAAACACATTCAGGCGATTTTCGTCAGCAACACCTACAGCGGCGGCTACTGGGAAGACCAGGGCTACAACTGGTTCGGTGGCAGCTGACGGCGCTCGCCAACTTCACCGCGCGGCTCACGCTGCGTTCAATCGCAACCTGTGCTTCAAGGAGTTTCATCATGAAAAAGTTGACCACCGTCGTATTGTCCATGTGCCTCGCCGTAGGTGCCGCCAGCGTGTTTGCCGCCGAGACGACAACCAGTGATGGCATGAGCAAGGACAGCATGAGCAAAGATTCGATGTCCAGGGACGCTATGAAAAAAGACTCGATGATGAAAAAGGATTCCATGTCCAAGGACACGATGAAGAAAGATGCCATGTCCAAGGACGGGATGAAAAAAGATGCCATGTCCAAGGACGCCATGAAAAAGGACAACATGTCGCAGTAAGCCAAAACAGCCCGATCCCCTGTAGGAGCGAGCCTGCTCGCGAAGGCGTCAGGTCAGTCAACAGTGATGTTGAATTTTAAGCCGTCTTCGCGAGCAGGCTCGCTCCTACAGGTTTTTGCATTCCAGAAAGGCGCCGATCTGATTTTGCAGGACGCCTGATTTCGTCGACTCCCTGTATCAAAAATGAATTTCCGCCGAGTCCGCTGCTCATACCTGTAGGCAGCGGATTTGAGCCCGCGAATTCATTCGGCAATCAGGGAGTGGCAAAGTCATGTGTCCAGTATCGACGGCGGGCGAGAACCTTCCAGGCGGGTTGATTCTTGTGGTTGAAGATGACCCGCTGATCCTGGAGTTTCTCTGCGAAGTTCTTCAGGAGGAGGGTTTCACCGTCGAACCGAAGATCAGTGCGGATGCTGCGGCGGGCTACCTGGAGCAGCACGCAGACAAGGTGGTGTTGCTGCTGACGGACATCACCATGCCCGGCAAACTCAACGGTGCCGATCTGGCCAATCAGTTCGGAGACCGCTGGCCGGGCAAGCCGATCATGATCATGTCCGGCTTCGAAACGCCGCAAACGTCTGGCGTGCGGCATGAGGTGTCGTTCATCAAGAAACCCTGGGCGCTTGGGCAGTTGCTCGATTGCGTGGAAAGTGCGTTGAAGTCGAAGACGGTTGGCTGAAACAACACGCGGCGGACAAGCCAATGCTACATTGCTCGGCAAAACTCGCCCGGCTCTTGCAAAAGGACGCTCATCCTTGTCAGCTCAACCATCGGTTTTAAACAAGCCTTATCGCGCTTTTCTGTTCGATATGGACGGCACCGTCCTCAATTCCATCGCCGCCGCCGAGCGCATCTGGACCGACTGGGCCTTGCGCCATGGCGTGGATGTCGAGTCTTTTCTGCCGACCATTCACGGCGTCCGGGCCATTGACACCATCAACCGTCAGGCATTGCCGGGTGTCGATGCCGAGGCTGAAGCAGCGTGGATTACCCAAGCGGAAATCGATGATGTCGAGGGAATTGTCGAGGTGCGCAGGGCGGCGGATTTCCTGACGTCGCTGCCGGCCAGCCAGTGGGCCATCGTGACCTCTGCGCCCAAAGCGCTCGCGCTTCGCCGGATGGCGGCGGCGGGGATTCCCGAGCCTGCGGTGATGGTCACGGCGGAAGACGTCAGCGCCGGCAAACCCGATCCGGCGGGTTATCGCTTGGCGGCCAGGCGGTTAGGTGTCGAAGTGACTGATTGCCTGATCTTCGAAGATGCCACGGTCGGCATTCTCGCCGCGCAAGCCGCAGGGGCAGATCTGTTGATCATTACCTCGACTCACGATCATCCGATCGAAACGCCGCATGCGACGATGGTCGATTATGACTCGGTCACCGTCCAGGTTGACCCCGACGGCCAGGTCCGCCTGCTTCCTTTGTAACAACACCATCCCCTGTAGGAGCCAGCTTGCTGGCGATGGTCTATCAGCCACATCGATGTCGACTGACACACCATCGCCAGCAAGCTGGCTCCTACAGGAACGATGTCGTTAATAGAGACCAGGAATCAACCGCCAGCTACGGCTGCAATACGCCTCATATTCACTGCCAAACTGCGCCCGCAGCAGCGCCTCTTCCGCGTGGATGCGGGCAATCAGCGGGATCACCGTCAGCGCTGCCAGCAACAGGCCAACGCCCGAACGAAACGCCAGCGCCCAACCCACCGCAATCACCAACATCCCCAAATAGCTGGGGTTGCGCAAACGGCGATAAATCCCCTCTGTCACAAGGCGATGCCCCGGCTGAATCGCCACCAGTCCGCTGAAGCGCTTGCCCAGCACAAACACCGGCCACATGCGCAATGCACCGCCGATGATGAACACCAGCGCCCCGAGCCAACGCACGCCTTCACCGCCGAAGGTCCAGAAGTCGATCCGGTCGGTGTAGGCGGGTAGAAAACCGCTCGCTATCCCGATCACCCCGAAGGCCGGCAGCACCCAGCGATTGGCCCGGTCTTCACGTTCGCCGGAGCTGAGGTTGACCTCGGTGAACAGCGCTGCGACCGTCATCAGCAGCGTCGCCAACACAACCACCACCAGCGCCCCGTGAGAGAAAAAAGCGGCCCACCCGCCGAGCCCCCATACGGCGAGCCCGAGGTAGGCGAGGGTGCTGACAATGGCGAAAAACGCCAGTCTGGCCGAGATCTTCATAGTCACCCCGCACATTCAACGAATACACCATTCATTGTAGGAGCCGGCTTGCTGGCGATGGCGTTCTCAAAATCACCGCCGGCCTCAAGGGCCAATCGCCAGCAAGCCGGCTCCTACAAAATTTGTGTGTGACCGAGGATCGTGAGAGTTGCCCCGAATCCTGTAGGAGACGGCTTGCCGGCGATGGCGCTCTCAAAATCACCGTCTGCCTCAAGGGCCAATCGCCAGCAAGCCGGCTCCTACAAATAGTGTGTGACCGAGGATCGCGAGAGTTGTCCCGGACCCTGTAGGAGCCGGCTTGCTGGCGATGGCATTTTCAAAATCACCACCTGCCTCAAGGGTCAATCGCCAGCAAGCTGGCTCCTACAGAACCTCGGCTCGGGCGTTGCGGCGAATGACTTGTGGCGGTTGGCCGAAGGCTCTGAGGAAGGCTTCACGCATGCGCCGGCGGTCGCTAAAACCGGTTTCGGTGGCGATCTGATCGAGGGTCAACCGACCGCGTTCCAGCATCTGCCGAGCCGCTTCCAGGCGCAGGTTTTCGATGGCTTTGGCTGGCGACTGCCCGGTTTCGGCGCGAAACGCCCGGCTGAACTGGCGCGGGCTGAGGCTCGCCACGTCCGCCAGGTGTTCCACCGACAACGCTTCGGCAAGGTGTTCGCGGGCATAACCGAGCACGGTCTGGATGCGGTCGGATTTCGGCTCCAGCTCCAGCAGCGCCGAGTGCTGGGACTGGCCGCCCGCGCGCCGGTGGTACATCACCAGTTTCTGCGCCACGGCGCGGGCGAGTTCGGCACCGTGATCCTTTTCAACCATGGCCAGCGCCAGGTCGATACCGGCGGTCATCCCGGCGGACGTCCAGATCGAACCGTCGACCACGTAGATGCGATCCTCTTCCACTTTGATCGACGGAAACCGCGCCTGCAGTTCCCGTGCGTACGCCCAATGCGTGGTCGCCCGCCGTCCTTCCAGCAAACCCGCCTGGGCCAACACGAAGGCACCGGAACAGATCGACGCCGTGCGTCGTGCGGTCTTGATGCTGCCGCGCAGGTAATTCAATACCCCCTCGGGCGCCTGCTCGAGAATGGCATCGCCGCCGACCACGATCACCGTGTCGAACACCCGTTCACCAAACGCCTCGGTGCCAACGCTCAAACCACCGGAGGCGCGCAGGGTGCGGCCGTCTTCGGACACCACACTCACCGTATAAAGCGTCTCGCCAGCGCTGAAGTTGGCGTATTCGAACACTGGCATCGCCGCCAGCGCCATGGACTGGAAGCCTTCAAACACCACAAACGCTACGGAAGTCATTGCCGGCTCCTCAAAAGGATATGTCCTGAAAACGTACTTTAAACGTCATTTGAGACAAGCGTCAGTCAATTTATAACTGTTCACACCCGGCGAACACCTCGCCTCACTGTGAAGGAAACTGAACATGGCTCTCTCGTCCAAAGGCACCGCCCTGATCACAGGCGCTTCTTCCGGCATCGGCGCGGTCTACGCCGACCGTCTCGCCCGTCAGGGGTATGACTTGATTCTGGTCGCCCGCAGCCAGGCCAAACTGAACGCCCTGGCCAATCACCTGAGCAACGAAACCGGGCGTGCCGTGGAAGTGGTCGCCGCCGACCTGAAAAACCGGGCCGATCTGCGCCGGGTTGAAGGCATTCTGCGTAACGACGCCAGCATTACATTGCTGGTCAACAACGCCGGGGTCGGCGCCGTGATGCCGCTGCTGGGCAGCCCGGTGGATGACATGGAAGACATGATCACCCTCAACGTCACCGCGCTGATGCGCCTGGCCTACGCGGTTGTGCCAGGCTTCGTCGCCCGTGGCACCGGAACCGTGATCAACATCTCCTCGATCGTCGCAATTGCGCCGGAAATTCTCAACGGCGTGTACGGCGGGACCAAGGCATTTGTGATGGGCCTGAGCCAATCGCTGCACCACGAATTGGCGGATAAAGGCATCCGTATCCAGGCCGTGCTGCCCGGCGCCACTGCGACTGACTTCTGGAGCGAGGCCGGCAACCCGGTGGAAAACCTGCCTCAGGAGATCGTGATGTCCGCTGAGGACATGGTCGACGCCGCGCTGGTGGGGCTTGCGAGCGGGGAAGTGGTGACCATTCCGGGCCTGCACGATGGCGAGCAGTGGGATCGTTACGAAGCCCAGCGCAAAACCTTGTCGGGCTTGTTCGGCAACTCCACGGCGGCACCGCGTTATCGTTGAAACAGCAAGCTCGGGCCAGGGTGATCTAAGCTTGGATAAGGACCGTGCAACACCGGCTGGTTGAAGAACTCGATCCGTCGGTGCGCGCCCGAGGAACCCAACATGCTTCACATCAGAACCCCCCTGATCCTGCACCCGGGTTTGTCGACCCCCACTCGGCGGATCTGGCTCAAGCTGGAAAACCTGCAACCCAGCGGCTCGTTCAAACTGCGCGGCATGGGGCTGTTGTGCAGCCAGGCAAAGGCCGAGGGCAAGCGCAAGGTGGTCTGTCCTTCCGGTGGCAACGCCGGTTTCGCCACCGCTGTCGCGGCGGCCAGCCTGGGGTTGCAAGCCTGCATCGTGGTGCCACACACCACCCCGGAAAGCACGCGCGCGAGGATTCGCAAAACCGGTGCCGAAGTGATCGTTCACGGCAAGGTCTGGGACGACGCCAATCAGCGGGCGAAGGAGCTTTCAAAAGGGGCAGACACCGAATATGTGCCGGCCTTCGATCATCCGGTGTTGTGGGAAGGGCACAGCACGATGATCGATGAGATTCTCGAGGACTGCCCTCAAGTCGACACGCTGGTGACGTCGGTGGGGGGCGGTGGTTTGCTGGCAGGCATTCTCACTGGATTGATTCGGCATGGCCGTATGGATTGCCGCATCATCGCCTGCGAAACCATGGGTGCGGCGTCTTTTTCGGCCGCGATCAAGGCCGGGCATCCGGTCAGGCTTTCGCGCATCGACACCGTTGCCACCTCGCTCGGCGCGGCTCAAGTGGCCGCCTGGCCGGTGCAACACATCCTCGATTTTCCTCACCAATGCGTGGTGCTCGGCGATGACGAAGCGATCATGGGCGTGGTGCGGTATGCCAACGATTTGCGCCAGCTGGTTGAACCGGCGTGCGGTGTTTCGTTGGCAATCGGCTATCTGGACCACCCGGCAATTGCCGATGCCCATGACGTGGTGATCGTGGTGTGCGGTGGCGTCAGCATCAACGCACAACTCGTTGCCGGATGGGCGCGTTCATCCGCTGAAAGCGCAAAGTAGCCGGCAAGCGAAGCAGGGCCGTAAACGCCTGGTCAGGTGTCACAAGCCCCACCGCGAATGTTTCAGCCTTCATTGCCCGGCAGCGGCACCGTCCTGGATCAGAATCGCTCTGGCGAGATCTTCATCGCTGGCGTTCAGTCCGGGATTGTCCTGGCGGATCTGCTGCATGACCGACTCCAGATACACCCCACGAATCGCACCGCCACTGGCCACGAAGCTGGAGGCATCATCCCGGGCGGGGATCATGAGTTTGTCGTCCTTGAACGTCGAGTACAGCGAAGCGGAAACCCCGGCCGAGGTGGCCACATCGCCCGCATCCACATCCGCGAAAGCCGAGCCGAAGGGTACGCACAACACAAGGGAAGAAATGATGATCAGACGGCGCATGACGGTGTCCTCTGAAAGCGTAATGGAAGTACCACATAATTTAGGATGCGCGGCGGCCGTCAGGAGTTCCTTGCCGCACACACAATCATTTCAATGCGCGTGTTTGGATCCGCTCCGCTGTTGGCATCGGCATGGATTGACCTGTTATTTCTGTCAGTCGTTTTCACTCGTGATAATCCGGAACAATTGAATTGCCGAACAAGCCTGATTCCCTGGGGTATCCCGACGGCGCACGGTGGTAACTTAAGGTTTTCGAACCGTCGGGAGCATCGTCATGGAATTGGGCATATCGGGTCGCTGGGCGATTGTCTGCGCCGCCAGCAAGGGCTTGGGGCTGGCCTGTGCGCGAGCCTTGGCGAAGGAGGGCGTGAACCTGGTGATCAACGCCCGTGGCGACGAAACGTTGCAAGCCGCCGCCACAGAATTACGTGGCCTGGCGCCGAGCATCGAAGTGCGCACGGTGGCCGGCGACATCAGCGAGCCGGCCGTCCGCGAACAAGTATTGGCGGCCTGCCCGCAGGTGGACATCCTGATCAATAACGCCGGAGGCCCGCCGCCGGGTGACTTCCGCGACTGGCAACGCGAAGACTGGTTGAAGGCGCTGGATGCCAACATGCTCACGCCCATCGAGCTGATCAAGGCCTGTGTCGATGGCATGGCCAAGCGTGGTTTTGGGCGCGTCGTCAATATCACCTCCGGTGCGGTGAAGGCGCCGATCGATGTGCTGGGCCTGTCCAACGGCGCCCGTAGCGGCCTGACCGGTTTTATCGCCGGGCTCGCGCGGCAGTCGCGACTGGCCGGGCACAACGTCACGATCAACAATCTGTTGCCCGGCCCGTTCGAGACCGAGCGCCTGCACAAAACCCTGAGCGCCGCCGCCGAGGCCAATGGTGCCAGCGTCGAGAGCATCAGCGCACAGCGGCGCAAAAACGTTCCGGCCCAGCGCTTTGGCCAGCCCGATGAGTTCGGCGCCTATTGCGCATTCATCTGCAGCGCCCACGCGGGTTTCCTGACAGGGCAAAATCTGCTGCTGGACGGCGGCAGTTATCCCGGCACGTTTTGATCGTTGAAAAGGAGCTCAGGACAGGTGAACGTCGATATCGAATGCGTGGTGGTCGGAGCCGGCGTAGTCGGGCTGGCGGTGGCCAGAGCGTTGGCCCGCAGCGGGCGCGAAGTGATTCTGGTCGAAGCCGGCGAGGGCATTGGCGTGGGCATCAGTTCGCGCAATTCGGAAGTGATCCACGCCGGCATCTATTACCCGAGCGGCAGCCTCAAGGCGCAATTATGCGTGGAGGGCAAACAGCGCCTTTACGCCTTTTGTGATGAGCGTGGCGTCGGTTATCAGCGACTGGGCAAGCTCATCGTCGCCACTGATGATGACCAGCGCGGGGCGTTGCAGAAGTTGTTGGAGCAGGGCGCCCGCAATGGTGTCGATGACTTGCAATGGCTGGATGCCAACCAGGCCGGTGACCTGGAACCGGCGCTGTCCTGCGTCGCCGCGCTCTGGTCGCCCTCTACCGGGATTGTCGATTCCCATGCCCTGATGCTGGCGCTTCAGGCGGACGCCGAGGCCGCCGGAGCGTCGATGGCGTTTCATACGCCACTGATGTCGGCCCGATGCAGTGAACACGGTTTCGAATTGCAGATGGGCGGCGTCCAGCCGATGACCTTGAGCTGTCGAGAGTTGATCAATTGCGCCGGGTTGTCCGCCGCGCAGGTGGCGAGCCGCATTGAGGGGTTGTCGGCGCAGCACGTGCCAACGGCTCGTTTGTGCAAGGGCAGCTATTTCAGTTTCAGCGGCCGCGCGCCGTTCCGGCACCTGGTTTATCCGGCACCGGAGAGCGCGGGGCTGGGGGTGCACATGACCCTCGATCTGGGTGGTCAGGCGCGTTTCGGACCGGATGTCGAGTGGGTTGATCACATCGATTACCGCGTCGATCCGCGCCGTGCCGATGGTTTCTACGAGGCCATTCGGCGTTACTGGCCCGCCTTGCCCGATGACAGCCTGCAACCGGCCTACAGCGGTGTCCGCCCGAAAATCACCGGCCCGACAGAACCCGCCGCCGACTTCATCATCAGCGACCCCGCCACGCATGGCGTGCCCGGGCTGGTCAATCTGTTCGGCATCGAATCGCCGGGGCTGACCAGTTGCCTGGCGCTCGCCGAGCGGGTAACGCAGGCACTGGGCGACCGATGATCAGCGTTTGAGCTGCCACGCCTCACGAGGACTATGCTTTGCAGTGCGCCCATCACAATGGGAGACCTCTGATGATTAACGTACGCACAGCCCGCATGCTGGCCGATTACAAACGCTGGGCCGATCAGCGTCTCTTTGACAGCCTGGCCGATTTGCCACCGGGCGAGGTCAACAAAGAACGGGTCTCGGTGTTCAAGAACATGATTGGCACGCTGAACCACATCTACGTCGTGGACTGCATCTGGCAGGCCCACCTCGAAGGCCGGGGGCACGGCTTCAAGACTTCGCACGATCTGCTGCATCCCGATCTCGCCGATCTGCGCATGGCACAAAAAGACATCGATCACTGGTACTGCGACTGGAGCGAACGCCAGACCGACGCCTCGCTGGATAAACCCCTGGAGTTCACGTTCGTCTCGGGCGAAAGCGGCACCATGAGCGCCGGCGCGATGCTGCTGCACGTGGTCAACCACGCCAGTTATCACCGTGGCTGGGTGATCCAGATGTACTTCGATATTCCGGCCATGCCGCCGATGACGGACCTGCCGATCTTCCTGCGCGAGACCGATCCGGATTTCAATTCGCTCACCCCCCCGGCAGTGGCGCCGACATGTGTTGGGCAATTCGCGCGCGCAACCAACGTTCTGCCGGATCGTTATCGTTGACCCCGTTCCAGACCATCGACAGTTCGGACAGGTTGATGTCAAACGGCGGGTCGTCGGCGCGTAACTGGCTGCTGCCTTCGATCAGCGCACACGCGGCGTAATCCGGCACCGTGGCGAGCATGTCGGTGCCGGCCAGCAAGGCGCGCAGCCCGGCAAACTGCGGCACGGCCAACACCACGCGGCGTGAACGGCCGATGCGCGCCAGGTCATTGTCGATGGCCCCGGTCAGGTCCCCGGAAAACGACACCAGCGCGTGCGGCCGCTCGCAGTAATCATCCAGCGTCAGGACGCCGGGCCGACTGTCACCGCGCAGGATCTTCACGCTCAGGTCGCGCAGTTTCTTGCGCTTGGCGTTGGCCGGCAATTCGGTGGTGTAGCTGATCCCGACGGAAATCTCACCGCTGGCGAGCATCGACGACATCAGCAGGAAATTCACCCGCCGCACCACCACCACGACGTTCTGCGCCTCTTCGCGGATCTGCTTGAGCAGCGGCGGAAACAGGCCGAACTCGGCGTCGTCGGACAGGCCGATGCGGAACACGTCGCGGCTGGTGGCCGGGTCGAAATCCTTGGCCCGGCTGACCGCGCCGGAAATGGTGTCCATCGCCGGCTGCAACTCTTTCAGAATCTGCAGCGCGCGCTGGGTCGGCTCCAGCACACGACCGTTGCGCACCAGCAGCGGGTCATCGAACAGATCACGCAACTTGGCCAGTGAAGCGCTGACGGCAGGCTGGCCGAGGAACAGCTTTTCCCCGGCCCGGGTCAGGTTCTTTTCGAACATCAGGGTTTCGAAAATCACCAGCAGGTTCATGTCCACGCGGCGCAGGTCATTGCGGTTCATGGCGGGGCTACTCGCAGGGGGCGGGGTCTTTCCAGTAAAGCACCAAACCTTGGCCTGCGAAGGCGTCCATGAGATCGCCATCGCCGGAACGCCGCCCGCAGCAAGCCGGCTCCTACAGGTTTGGTGTGAACCCCCATACCTGAACATCCCACGATTCTGTAGGAGCCAGGCTTGCCGGCGAAGGCGTCCATGAAATCGCCATCGTCGGAACGCCGCCCGCAGCAAGCCGGCTCCTACAGGTTTGGTGTGAACCTCTCATACCTGTACATCCCGCGATTCTGTAGGAGCCAGGCTTGCCGGCGAAGGCGTTCATGAGATCGCCTTCGCCGGCAAGCCTGGCTCCTACATGGGTCGCGTTTGGCGGACGGGTATTCTGATCATCCCCCCTTGCTTATGGCTCAGTCAGCACCTTCCTGAACGTCTCCACCAACGGCCGCAAATTCACCCGATGCCACGCCGCCCACAGCGGCGTGGTAAATGAAATCCACGGCACCTCCCGCAGCACCACACCCGGCGGTGCATTGCGGCTCAAACCTTTCTGAATCATCGCGATCCCCAGCCCCGACGCCACCAGCCCCAGCGCGGTGAACGGCTCAGTCGCCTCCATGCGGATGTCCGGGGTGAAACCGGCGCGGATGCAGGCGCTGACGAAGTCGTCGCGACTCGCGCAGTTCTGGCGGTGTTGCACGCCGATCCATTCCTGATCGGCCAGATCTGCCGGGGTCAGTTCCGCTTGCAAGGCCAGCGGATGATGCTCGGGCAGCGCCAGCAGCATCGGGTCGTCCAGCACCTGAAAACCCAGCAGGTCCGGATCGTCGGCGACGGGCGGTTCGCTGACCAGTGCGATATCGAGACTACGCTGACGCAGGCCTTCGAGTTGTTCGGCGGAGCTGAGGTTGTACAGCGCGACGTGCACGTTCGGCCGGTCGACCCGCAGCACGCGCAGGGCATTGGGCAAGACGCCGGCGTGCATGGCGTTTTCGATGTAGCCGATGCACAGGCCGCCTTCTTCACCGCGGCCCAGGCGTTTGCCGAGGGATTCCAGGCGATTGGCGTGGGTCAGCAGGGCGCGGGTTTCAGCCAGAAAGGTCTGGCCGTCGCGGGTCAGGCGGATGCGTTGCTGGCTGCGCTCGAACAGGGTCAGGCCCAGGCGTTCCTCAAGCTGGGCGATCTGCCGGCTCAGGGGCGATTGGGAAATGTGCAGGCGTTCGGCGGCGCGACCGACGTGTTCTTCTTCGGCGACGGCGACGAAGTAGCGCAATTGGCGAATGTCGATCATGTCAGACCTATAGGGACTCAAGTGCTGCGCATTATGTCTTGGACGGTCCGATCCTCGCAATCTAGGATTGGCTCAACGGTAAAGCAAACACCGCTCTTTGTAGGAGCCAGCTTACTGCGGGCGGCGTTCCGACGATGGCGTCCTGTCAGGCACACCGAGTCGCTTCAATCGCCAGCAAGCCGGCTCCTACAGGTTTACGAGACATTCGAGAGGACTTTTTTCATGAGTTTGAAAGACAAACTGCCCGGCGCGCTGGGCTTCGGTACCGCCCCATTGGGCAACATGTTCCGCGCCATCCCTGAAGAAGAAGCGCTGGCCACCGTGCACGCGGCCTGGGATGCCGGCGTGCGTTATTTCGACACCGCACCGTTTTACGGTTCGGGCCTGTCGGAAATTCGCCTCGGTGCTGCACTGGCCCAATACAACCGCGACGATTATGTGCTGAGCAGCAAGGTCGGGCGGGTGATTCTGGATGAAGTCGAAGACGCAGCCTCCCGTGATCTGGGTGAGAAGAGCGGCGTGTTCGAACACGGCCGCCCGAACAAGATCGTCAACGATTACAGCGCCGACGCGACGATGCGTTCCATCGAAGACAGCCTCAAGCGTCTGCAAACCGATCGTCTGGACATCGTTTGGGTCCACGACATCGCGCAGGACTTCTACGGTGATCAATGGCTGGAATACTTCAACCAGGCCCGCACCGGCGCGTTCAAAGTGTTGACCCGTTTGCGCGAAGAAGGCGTGATCAAGGGATGGGGCCTGGGCGTGAACAAGGTCGAGCCGTGTGAGCTGACCCTCGACCTGACCGAAGCCCAGCCGGACGGTTTTCTGCTGGCGGGTCGCTACACGCTGCTTGATCACGACCGTGCCCTGCAACGCCTGATGGATGCCGCGCTGGCGCAGAACGTCGAGATCGTGGTCGGTGGTCCCTACAGCTCGGGGATTCTGGCCGGCGGTGCGCATTTCGAATACCAGAAGGCCAGCCCGGCGATCATCCATAAAGTCGAGCAGATCAAACGCATCGCGGCGGCCCACGGCGTCGACATCAAGTCCGCTGCATTGCAGTTCTCCCTCGCTAACCCGGCCGTTGCCGCCGTGATTCCAGGTTCCAGCCGTCCGGACCGGATTGCTGAAGATGTGGCTGCGTTGTCAGCCGTCATTCCCGCTGCATTCTGGCAAGCCATGCGCGACGCGAAACTGGTGTCCGAACGCGCTCCATTACCCCTCGCAGGAGTTTGAGCATGAAGATCGATCTGACTGGAAAACTCGCCATCGTCAGCGGCAGCACCGCCGGTATTGGCCTAGGCATCAGCAAGGCACTGGCCGAGTCCGGTGCGACGGTGGTGGTGATCGGCCGCGAGACGGCCAAGGTCGAGCAAGCGCTGGCGAGCATCCGCCAGAGCGTGCCGGGCGCGCAACTGCGCGGCCTGACCGCGGACCTCGGCACCGCCGAAGGCGCCGAGCAGTTGTTCGCCGCCGAGCCACGAGCAGACATTCTGGTGAACAACCTCGGGATCTTTAACGAGGTGGATTTCTTCGACACGCCGGACAGCGAGTGGACGCGGTTCTATGAGGTCAACGTGATCTCCGGTGTGCGCCTGTCACGGCATTACGTGCCGGACATGGTCAAGCAGGGCTGGGGCCGGGTGATTTTCCTGTCCTCGGAATCCGGGATTGCGATCCCGGCGGACATGCTCAACTACGGCGTGACCAAAAGCGCCAACCTCGCGGTGTCTCATGGCCTGGCCAAACGGCTGGCGGGCACGGGCGTGACGGTGAATGCGATCCTGCCAGGCCCGACGTTGACCGATGGTCTGGAGCAGATGCTCAAGGATGCCACGGCCGAATCGGGGCGCAGTGTGCGCGAAGAAGCCGATGCGTTCGTGCGCAAGGCCCGGCCGACGTCGATCATCCAGCGCGTGGCGGACGTGGAGGAAGTCGCCAACCTGGTGGCTTACATCGCTTCACCGCTGTCATCGGCCACGACCGGCGCCGCCCTTCGAGTCGACGGCGGTGTCGTCGACAGCCTGGCGATCTGAATTTTTTGATTGAGGAGAGAGGACTGCATGGCAACTGCATCAGCGTTTATCGACATCCCGGCTTCGGCCGACAAGGTTTGGCAATTGATCGGCGGCTTCAACTCGTTGCCGGACTGGCTGCCGTTCATTCCCAAAAGCGAACTGAGCGAAGGCGGACGGGTGCGCAGTCTGCAAACCGCCGATGGCGCGGTAGTGGTGGAACGGCTTGAGTCGTTTGATAACGCCGGGAAGACATATAGCTACTCGATTTTGCAGGCACCGTTTCCGGCGACTGATTACCTGGCGACGATCCGCGTTGAAGCGCAGGGCGAGGGCGCCCGGGTGACCTGGTCGGGGCGGTTTGCACCGGTCGGTGTGACCGAGGAAGAAGTGGCGGCGTTGTTTGCCGGAATTTACCAGGGTGGCCTCCAAGCCCTGCGGGCCAACCACCCCGTGTAAACCCGATCCCCTGTAGGAACCAGCCTGCTGGCGATGGCGTCCGTGAAATCGCCATCGCCGGCAAGCCGGCTCCTACAGGTTTCGCGTTAATCCAAAATCCCGAACATCCCCCGATCCTGTAGGAGCCAGGCTTGCCGGCGAAGGCGTCCGCAAAATCGCCATCGCCAGCAAGCCGGCTCCTACAGGGGGGGCTGTGTCAAGTCTGGGCAATCAGGCTCTGCCGGCAATCGAGCACCAACCGTGCGCCGCCCGATTCGCTGTCAGCCACTTCAAGCGTAAACCCATGCAGGCTGACAATCGCCGCGACGATCGACAAGCCCAGCCCGAAGCCGCTTTGCTGATTGCCGCCCTCGGCGCGATAGAAGCGCTGAAACACCGCCTCGCGCTCGGCCAGCGCAATGCCGGGGCCGGAGTCGAGTACTTCGATCCGCGTATGCCCGCCTTCGTTGATCCCGCGCAAAATCACCTCGCCCCCCGGCGGCGTGAATTTGATCGAGTTGCTCAACAGGTTGGCCACCGCCTCGAACAACAACGCCCGGTCGCCGTTCAGCGGCGGCAGAGTGTCAGGCAATTGCAGCTTGAACGTCAGTTCGCCTTCTTCCGCCAACGGCAGATAAAAGTCGTGCAGCTCCTGCAACAACGGCACCGGATCCAGCTCTACAAAACCGGAACGCCGCTGGCGATCCTCCAGCTCGGAGATCCGCAGCAACCCGCGAAAACGCGCCATCAGCGTATCCGCTTCGGCGAGCACCGAATCGAGTTGTGTCGCTTCTGCCGACCCTTCGCCAGCCTGTTGCTGCATGCGGTACAACTGCGCCCGCAAGCGGGTCAGCGGCGTGCGCAAGTCGTGGGCGATGTTGTCGCATACACCCTTGACCTCGTTCATCAAACGCTCGATGCGTTCGAGCATGGCGTTGACGATGGCGGCGAGCATGTCCAGTTCGTCGCGGCGATTGGACAGCGGCAGGCGTCGGGTCAGATCCCCGGCGACGATGGCCTCGGCGCTGGCCTGAATCCCGCGAATGCGTCGCAACGGTCGACGGCGCAACAGGTGCCATCCGACGATGCCCGGCAAAATGGTCAGGGTCACGCCCCAGAGCAACGCGTGCAGAATGATGCGGGTCACGGCGAACAGCGAACCGTTGTCGCGCACCAGAATCAGCCAGCGACCGTCCCGTGTCTGGGTCGCCACGGCGTCGCAGCTGTCGGCGGGCAGCGTCGGGTCATCGGAGTCGGCGCAGTCGCTGAGCATGTGGATCTTGCCGTCCAGCGGCAAACCTTTAGGAATGTGGCGCAGGGCACCGTTGAGGTAGCGATGCTCGGCATCGAACAGGCCGTAGGCGTCGATGCCGCGAATGTCGAAAGTCATGCTGACGGCGAGGGCGTCCAGCAGTTGCTCGCCGGAAAAACGCGAGAACAAATGCTGACGTTGCATCAGCGAGTGCTTGGCCAGGTTGTCCAGGTAGGCGGACACCTCGTAATACATGACCCCCATGAGAATCCCACTCCAGAGCACAAACAGCGAACTGTAGAGCGCCAGCAACCGGCTGCTGGAAGAGCGCCAGCCTTTAGAGGGGTTCGGCAATGACATAACCCGAGCCTCGCACGGTCCGAATCAGTGGGACATTGCCGGGCGGGTCGATCTTCTTGCGCAGGCGGCCGATGTGCACGTCGATCAGGTTGGTGCCGGGGTCGAAGTGATAACCCCAGACCTCTTCGAAAATCATCATCCGCGACAGAATCTGCCCGGTGTTGCGCATCAGGAATTCCAGCAACTTGTACTCGGTGGGCAACAGCGTCAGCAACTGGCCGTCGCGGCTGGCTTCGTGGCTGATCAGGTTCAGTTCCAGGTCCGCGACCCGCAGCGTGGTGGCCTGGGCGGTCACGGTGTTTTGCCGGCGCAGCAGCACTTCGACACGGGCGGCCATTTCATCGGTGGCAAACGGTTTGGTCAGGTAATCGTCACCGCCGGCGCGCAAACCGCGCACGCGTTCATCGACATCGGAGAGGGCGCTGATCATCAGGATCGGCGTCGCCACACCCATGGTCCGCAGCGTCGTGACAATCGCCAGGCCATCGAGCTCGGGCAACATGCGGTCTAGGGTGATCAAGTCATAGTTGCCGTTGACCGCGCGCTCCAGACCTTCACGGCCATTGTCGACCCAATCCACGTCGAGGCCGTGGCTGCTCAGTTCGGCGACGATCTCCCGGGCGGTCACGGCGTCGTCTTCGATGGTCAAGATGCGGGTCATAGGGCGGACCTGATAGTCAGTTCAAGGCAAGTGTGTGGGCATTCTGCCAAGAAATGCCGGCGACTTTTTAAATTAACTTTCATGTGGCTCATGGGACGGCCCGGAACGTTGATATCATCTGGCCATAACCTTGAAAGGGAGTTCGACTGTGCGCACTTTGATTCGCCGTGGCGGGATGTCGATTGTTGTGTTGTTGCTGTGTGTCATCAGCGGGAGTGCCTGGGCGGGAAACACTCCGTGTTCGGGGAAGAAGGGCGGTATCGATCGCTGTGATGGCGACCTGTTCCTGTGTAATGACGGCTCTATCAGCGCCTCGAAGAAAAGCTGCTCGGCACGTTATGGCGGTTCAAGCCAGGCTCGCCCGCAAACCTTATTGCAGAGCTCCGATGGTTGCACCTGCGGCTCAGGTTCGTTTTGCACCGGCCCACGAGGCGGGGTGTATTGCCTGACACCCAGCGGTAATAAGAGCTACAAACGCAAGTAGCTCCTGTGCAATGCATAAAAAATCGCGAGCAGGCTCGCTCCTACAGTAGACCGCGTTCTCCTGCTGTCAGGTGCAACACTATTCAATCGGTGTACTCATAAATGCCTCAAGCCCCTCGGCATAAGCGGTAAACGCACTGATCAGCGGAAACTGCCAGGCATCCACCTGATCCGGCACCACCAGACGGGTAAAGCTCCAGGCCACCGCCAATGTAATCCCGTCCTGATCAATCGAACCGTCAGTCTTCAACGGTTGCAGTTCCAGCTCCCGCTCCAGTGCCGAATACGCGGCCGCCAATTGCCCCTCGACCCGTTCCACCCACGGCTCGAATTGAATTTCCGCGGGCCGCAGGTTGCGTTCGTAATAAAGCTGCACCGACTTCTCGCAGGCTGCCAACGCCAGGCCGATCAAGCGTAACGAGCGCAGGCGCTGATTCAGCTCGCCTGGCATCAGGCTGTTACCCGGTCCGGCCAGTGCCTCCAGGTAATCGATGATCAACGTCGAGTCGATCAACACCTCGCCATCATCCAGCACCAGCGTCGGCGCCTTGACCACCGGGTTGATCTGCTGGAACTGCTCGAAGTGCCGAAACACCGAAACCGACTGATGATCGAGGTCGATGCCCAGGCGTTTGGCGGAAATGGCAACGCGTCGCACGTAGGGCGAATCCAGCATGCCGATCAGCTTCATTGAACCTCTCCTCAAGATTTGCCATTTCGGGAGGACAACCTTAGCTGAGGTTCATTGCCCTGCAAATGTGCTCGGTAAACACCACCGTTGAGGCCATTTGTCTTCTATATACAGCCGCTCGGTTGAATTTCTTGCTATAAACGCACTCCGATAACCACCGTAAAGGCTGACATAGAGCACTTTCGGGGCTTTGTCGGACAAATTCGCTGTCTTTTCAGTTGCTGAGGCCTCAAGTCGGCCTTAGACTGCCGCCCCTCGTAAATTGAGTGCCGGGTGGCGCTTGGAATAAACGGCGCCTTTCCGATGGCCAGACCAGGTCCGCCGGAACGCTCCCTAATTCGCCTTAATGCACGTTTTTTTATAGAGATATCAATGACAAAGGACAAGTTGCTGGCCATGCCGGCGGATGACTACATGAATGCCGAGCAACATGCTTTTTTCTCTGAGCTGTTGCAGAACATGAAAGTCGAAACCCATGAGCGCATCGAACAGAACCGCATCGCCATCGAAAGCCTGGACACCCCGGCCGATCCGGCTGACGCAGCTTCTGTCGAAGAAGAGCGCACCTGGCTGGTGAACGCGATCGATCGCGACCAGCGCATGCTGCCTCAGTTGGAACAGGCGCTGGAGCGCATCAAGGAAGACAGCTTCGGCTGGTGCGACGACAGCGGCGAGGCCATTGGCCTGAAGCGTCTGCTGATCAGTCCGACCACCAAGTACTGCATCGAAGCGCAAGAGCGTCACGAACAGATCGACAAGCACCAGCGTCAGGCCTGATTTCGTAGCGCCCCGCATCGCGGGCAAGCCTCACTCCTGAAGGAGCAAGGCTTGCCCGCGATGCTTTTTTTCGTCTGCGAAAAACCTCGCGCACTTCTATTGATCTGCTGCAACGACCACTACTAATGGACCATGGATAATGGCCCTCTAGTGGCGTTTAATGCAGTCACAACAATTAGAAGACGCATGGGGTGACGAAGATGACGAGAGACGGATCTCTGGTTGGGGCATTGCCTGCACCAGTGTTTGCACCGAAGACCCGCTGGCTGACGCCGACGCTGCAAAGCATCGCCCTGATGCTCTTGCTGTGCGGCATGACGCTGGGTGGCTGGCCGCTTTACGTTGGCTTGCCGTTGGCCGTCCTGATTATCTGGCTTCCTCGGCTCCGTTCTCGTGCCATTCCCTTAGAACCATCTGCCGACAACTCCAGCGCCATCGCCGAACTGACTCGCGATCTTTCCTACACCACCAGTCACAACGCCTTGTCGGCCGCCGGCGTGGCCTTTTCGGTCAAGCAACTGGCCGACAAACTGCAATCGCAACTCGGTGCCGCGGCACAGATTGTCAGCAATGCCGAAGTGATGATCGCCACCGAACAAGCCACCTCGACACTCAGTCGAACGGCCCTCAGTGCCGCCAGCGAAGCGCATCAGAGCAGCGCGGCAGGGCGCACGGAGCTGGTCGAATCCATCACCCGCATGCATCAACTCAGTCAGCGCGCGAGCAACAGTCGTGAGCTGATCGAAGCCCTGAGCCTGCGCAGCGACGATATCCAGCGGGTCACGCTGGTGATCCAGTCCATTGCCAGCCAGACCAATCTGCTGGCATTGAACGCGGCCATCGAAGCGGCCCGAGCCGGGGAGCACGGTCGCGGGTTCGCAGTCGTCGCCGACGAGGTTCGCGGCCTGGCCGCGCGCACAGCGACGGCGACCGGCGAAGTCGGCGAGATGGTTGCCGATATCCAGCAACGCACCGCGCAAGTGGTGGAGCAGATCCGGCAGCTGTCCAGCGACCTCGACATCGGTGTCCAGCAGGTGGAACACACCGGCCAGCACCTGGAAAACATTGCCCGCCTGGCGGCAGGCGTCGAAAGTCAGGTCGGCGAAATCGCCAAGGGTGCCGACACCAACCGCGAACAACTCGACAGCCTGTTTCACGCCATCGAGCAGATGCGCAGCGATCTGGCGATCAGCGATCAACAGACTCAGCGTCTGGCGCAAGCCGCGGTGCAAATGGAAGGTCAGGCTGAAACCATCAGCGAGCGCCTGGCCGAGGTCGGACTGGATGACTATCACCAGCGGATTTATGACCTGGCCCGCGAAGGCGCGCATCAGATTACGGCACGCTTTGAGGCGGATATCGACCAGGGTCTTGTCAGTCTCGATGACTTGTTCGACCGCAGTTATCAGGCCATTCCTGACACCAGTCCGGCCAAGTACCAGACCCGTTTCGACCGCTACACCGATAAGGTTTTGCCGGCGATTCAGGAACCGTTGCTGCCGCGCCATGAAGGCCTGGTGTTTGCCATCGCCTGCACGCAGCAAGGTTATGTGCCGACCCATAACAAGGTTTTCAGTCAGCCACTGACTGGTGATGCGCAGGTCGATACGCTGCAAAACCGCACCAAACGCAAATTTGCCGACCGTACCGGGATTCGTTGTGGCAGCCATCAACAGGCTGTTTTGTTGCAAACCTATACGCGGGACACGGGGGAGTTGATGCACGATCTTTCGGTGCCGATCATGCTCAAGGGGCGGCATTGGGGTGGTTTGCGGTTGGGGTATAAGCCGCAGGGTGCTCGTTGATAGGCATTGTTTTAGGGGTGTGTGTATATCCGTTTCTGCGGTGATGGCGGCTATTGGTTTCGCCCTTACGGCGAGTCACTTTCGAAAAGCGCGAAAGTAACCAAAGCGCTCTTGCCCCTTTCGTTCGGTGCCTCGCTAATGCTCGGCATGCCCTCGCTCCGGTCCTGCTCCGTGGGCCCGCCGCGATCGGCCATCCTTGGCCGTGCGCGGCTAACCCGGCATCCATGCCGGGTTGCCCACTGCGCAGAACCTGCGCTCGGCCTCTCGAGGGGGCGACCACCGCCACA
>NZ_JAHBDD010000017.1:0-79308 GCF_019956155.1 Pseudomonas sp. BF-RE-22
GTCGCCCCCTCGAGAGGCCGAGTGGAGGTTCTGCGCAGTGGGCAACCCGGCATGGATGCCGGGTTAGCCGCCCCCGGCCATGGATGGCCGATGGCGGCGGGCCCACGGAGCAGGACCGGAGCGAGGGCATGGCGAGCATTAGCGAGCCACCGAACGAAAGGGGCAAGAGCCCTTTGGTTACTTTGGGGCTTTTCCAAAGTGACTCGCCGTAAGGGCGAAACCAATAGCCGCCGTTACCGCAAAAACGGATATGCACACAACCCAAGCCCAAAACCGAAAGCGGCAGAAAAGCGGCAGACGGCGGAAACCCGTTGCCGCTTTTCTGGCATTGCCGCCTTGCCCAAGCCCGCAAAGCCCCGGTTTACGGGCTTTTTTGAATTGGCACGCCGCTTGCTATATCCATCGTACGAAAAATCAGGTCACCCGAAGGTTTCCCGACATGAGCATCAGCTTCGATAAAGCGCTCGGTATCCACGAACAAGCCCTGGGCTTCCGCGCCCAGCGTGCCGAAGTCCTGGCCAACAACATCGCCAACGCCGACACCCCGAACTACAAGGCTCGGGATCTGGACTTCTCGAAAGTGCTCGCCGAGCAGAACGAGAAAACCAAGAGCGGCACATTCGCCTTGAACATGACCAACAACCGTCATATCGAAGCCGAAGGCATGGGCAATGGCGACGAGTCGCTGCTGTATCGCACGCCGATGCAACCGTCGATTGACCAGAACACCGTGGACGCCCAGCTGGAACAGTCGAACTACGCGGAAAACGCGATCAACTTCCAGGCCAGCTTCACCTTGCTCAACAGCAAATTCAAAGGGCTGATGTCAGCCATTCGCGGAGAGTAAGACATGTCTCTATCCAGTGTTTTCAACATTGCCGGTAGCGGCATGAGTGCGCAAACCACGCGCTTGAACACCGTGGCCTCGAACATCGCCAACGCCGAGACCGTCTCGTCGAGCATCGACCAGACCTATCGCGCACGTCATCCAGTGTTCGCCACCATGTTCCAGGGTGGGCAGAGCGGCGGCAGCGATTCGTTGTTCCAGAACCAGGACGCGGCCGGTCAGGGCGTGCAAGTGCTGGGCGTGGTCGAAGACCAGAGCAATCTGGAAGCGCGCTATGAGCCAAACCACCCGGCGGCCGACGCCAAGGGCTACGTCTACTACCCGAACGTCAACGTGGTTGAAGAAATGGCTGACATGATTTCCGCGAGCCGTTCGTTCCAGACCAACGCCGAAATGATGAACACCGCCAAAACCATGATGCAGAAGGTCCTGACCCTCGGTCAGTGATAAGGGGCGACTCAGATGAGTGTTACCGATACCACTAGCGGCATTAGCCTCAAAGACATCCTGGCCAACTCTTCGATCAAGACCAACACCAGTGCCGACGGCCTGGCGTCCGCCACGAACAGCGCCACCGGCAAAAAGGCCCTGGGCAAGGACGCGTTCCTGCAGTTGCTGGTGACACAGCTGAAGAACCAGAACCCGCTGGAGCCGCAGGACAACGGCGAGTTCGTTGCCCAGTTGGCGCAGTTCAGCAGCCTGGAAGGCATCACCACGCTCAACACCACCGTGAGTGGCCTGGCCAGCAATTACAACTCATCCCAGGCCCTGCAGGCTTCGTCGCTGGTCGGGCGTTCGGTCATCGCGCCGAGCGAGAAGGCCGTGGTCGATACCTCCAAGAGCTTCAACGGGACCATCGCGGTTCCGGCCTCGGTGGACCCGGTGAAAGTGAAGATTACCGACGCCGATGGCAAGGTCATCCGCACCATCGACCTGGGCAGCCAAAAAGCCGGCAGCGCCAGTTTCATCTGGGACGGCAAGAACGATGCAGGCGAAGTGGCCAAGGCGGGTACGTACACCTTCGGCGCCACCGCAACTTACGACGGCAAGGCGACTTCGCTGGTGACGTACCTGCCGGCGACTGTCAGCAGCGTGACCATCAGCCAGACCGGTGGTGAGTTGATGCTCAATCTCGCCGGTGGGGGCAGCATCGCCCTGTCCAAAGTACAAACAATTGGTATGTAGAGCCGACTAACACGGCACAAAGGAGTGGAATATGTCTTTCAATATCGGCCTTAGCGGTCTCTATGCAGCCAACAAACAACTGGACGTGACCGGCAACAACATCGCCAACGTCGCGACCACCGGTTTCAAATCGTCCCGTGCGGAATTCTCGGACGTTTACTCGGCCACCAAGCTGGGTTCCGGTAGCAAAACCATTGGTAACGGCGTGCGCCTGGCCAACGTTTCCCAGCAGTTCACCCAGGGCGACGTCAACAACACCGGCAACGTGCTGGACATGGGCATCAACGGTTCCGGCTTCTTCGTGCTGAACGACAACGGCTCGCTGTCCTACACCCGTGCCGGTACGTTCAAGGTCGACAAGGACGGTTACGTCACCAACACCGACGGCACTTCGCGTCTGCAAGGTTACGGCGTGGACGCCAACGGCAAGATCATCAACGGCGTGTTGACCGACCTGCGTATCGATACTTCGAACCTGGCGCCAAAAAACACCTCCACGGTGTCGTCGACGATCAACCTGAACTCCACCGCACCGGTTATCGATCAGGTTGCCACCCCGTTTGATTCGACCAAAGAAGCCACCTTCACCAAACAGTTCAGTACCCCGATTTATGACACTCAGGGTAACAAGCACGTCATGGACCAATACATGGTCAAGACCGGGGCGAACACCTGGAAAACCTACACCCTGATTGATGGTCGCAACCCGAATGGCAGCGACCCTAGTCCTACCGCGGTTCCGTTGAACCTGCCGGTCGCTTCGACCATGGTGTTCGATACCTCGGGCAATCTGGTTTCGGTTACCACTCCGGCCGTTCCGGCGCCGATCGTCAGCCCTGACCTGAGGGTCACCGGCTGGATTCCCGGTGACGTGAAAAATGGCGTGTGGACAGCGAACGGCGCTACTTCCGGCGTCGTTACGGTCTCCATGGCCAAAACCTCGCAATACAATGCTGACACCGCACGTTCGATTCCTACGCAGAACGGCTACGCCACCGGCCAGATCACCAACCTGACCATCGATGGTAGCGGTATCATGCTGGCCAACTTCAGCAACAGCCAGACCAAGGCCATCGGCCAGATCTCGCTCGCCAGCTTCACCAACGAGCAAGGTCTGCAGCCAGTAGGCGGCACCAGCTGGAAAGAAACCTACGCGTCGGGTATCCCGGGCTACGATGCGCCGAACACCGGCACCTTGGGCGAGATCCACTCCAACTCCCTGGAAGAGTCCAACGTCAACCTGACCAGCGAACTGGTCGACCTGATCAAGGCGCAGAGCAACTACCAGGCGAACGCCAAGACCATCTCGACTCAAAGCACCATCATGCAGACCATCATTCAGATGACCTGATGCTGGATAGCGCTGCATAAAAAGCCCCTCGCAAGAGGGGCTTTTTTGTGGCCGGGATTTTGTGTTGTCAGGGAGGGCCTCTTCGCGGGCAAGCCTCGCTCCTACAAAGCTCTTTGTCGTTCACAAGACCTTGTAGGAGCGAGGCTTGCCCGCGAAGGCGTCATACCGGTCACCACATTTCCATGGGCAAAAGAAAACCCCCGACCAATCCAGAGGACTGATCGGGGGTTGTCGGGTAAGCGCCTTTCAGCGCCTACCGGCTCAGCTTATTGGCAAGCTTCGCAATCCGGCTCGTCGATGGCGCAAGCCTTCGGCACTGGAGCAGGACCGGCAGGAGCTGCCAGGACCGAATCTTCACCATGGTTGCCGCCGCTGGAAACAGCGTTCAGCTTGCCGGTGTTGATGGTCGACTTCTCGGTGCTGGTCGCGGCCAGGGCACGGAGGTAGTAAGTGGTTTTCAGACCACGGTACCAGGCCATGCGGTAGGTCACGTCCAGCTTCTTGCCCGAGGCGCCGGCGATGTACAGGTTCAGCGACTGAGCCTGGTCGATCCACTTCTGACGACGGCTTGCCGCGTCGACGATCCACTTGGTGTCCACTTCGAAGGCAGTCGCGTAGAGCTCTTTGAGTTCTTGCGGGATGCGCTCGATCTGCTGCACCGAACCGTCGTAGTACTTCAGGTCGTTGATCATGACCGAGTCCCACAGGCCGCGAGCCTTCAGGTCGCGAACCAGGTACGGGTTGATCACGGTGAATTCGCCCGACAGGTTCGATTTCACGTAGAGGTTCTGGTAGGTCGGTTCGATCGACTGCGAGACGCCAGTGATGTTGGCGATGGTCGCGGTCGGTGCGATGGCCATGATGTTGGAGTTACGAATGCCTTTCTGTACACGGGCGCGAACCGGTGCCCAGTCCAGGGATTCGTTCAGGTCAACGTCGATGTACTTCTGGCCGCGCTGCTCGATCAGGATCTGTTGCGAATCCAGCGGCAGGATGCCTTTGGACCACAGGGAACCCTGGAACGTCTCGTATGCGCCGCGCTCGTCGGCCAGGTCGCAGGATGCCTGGATGGCGTAGTAGCTGACCGCTTCCATCGACTTGTCGGCGAACTCGACGGCAGCGTCGGAACCGTAAGGAATGTGCTGCAGGTACAAAGCGTCCTGGAAGCCCATGATGCCCAGACCGACCGGACGGTGCTTGAAGTTGGAGTTCTTCGCTTGTGGCACCGAGTAGTAGTTGATGTCGATAACGTTATCGAGCATGCGAACAGCGGTGTTCACGGTGCGTTCCAGCTTGGCGGTGTCCAGCTTGCCGTTGACGATGTGGTTCGGCAGGTTGATCGAGCCCAGGTTGCAAACGGCGATCTCGTCCTTGTTGGTGTTCAAGGTGATCTCGGTGCACAGGTTCGAGCTGTGGACCACGCCAACGTGCTGCTGCGGGCTGCGCAGGTTGCACGGGTCTTTGAAGGTCAGCCATGGGTGGCCGGTTTCAAACAGCATGGACAGCATTTTGCGCCACAGGTCTTTGGCCTGGATGGTCTTGAACAGCTTGACCTTGCCCGGGTACTCGGTCAGGGCTTCGTAGTACTCGTAACGCTCTTCGAAAGCCTTGCCGGTCAGGTCGTGCAGGTCCGGTACTTCGGACGGCGAGAACAGGGTCCACTTGCCGTCATCGAAGACGCGCTTCATGAACAGGTCAGGGATCCAGTTGGCGGTGTTCATGTCGTGGGTACGACGACGATCATCACCGGTGTTCTTGCGGAGTTCGATGAACTCCTCGATGTCCATGTGCCAGGTTTCCAGGTAGGCACATACAGCGCCTTTGCGCTTGCCACCCTGGTTAACGGCAACGGCGGTGTCGTTGACGACTTTCAGGAACGGAACCACGCCCTGGGATTTGCCGTTGGTGCCCTTGATGTACGAACCGAGTGCACGAACCGGGGTCCAGTCGTTGCCCAGGCCACCGGCGAATTTCGACAACATGGCGTTGTCGTGGATCGCGTGGTAGATGCCCGACAGGTCATCCGGCACGGTGGTCAGGTAGCAGCTGGACAGCTGTGGACGCAGGGTACCGGCGTTGAACAGGGTCGGAGTCGACGACATGTAGTCGAAGGACGACAACAGGTTGTAGAACTCGATCGCACGGTCTTCTTTCTGCTTCTCTTCGATCGCCAGGCCCATGGCCACGCGCATGAAGAAGATTTGCGGCAGTTCGAAGCGGATACCGTCCTTGTGGATGAAGTAACGGTCGTACAGGGTTTGCAGGCCCAGGTAGGTGAACTGCTGATCGCGCTCGTGGTTGATCGCCTTGCCGAGTTTTTCCAGGTCGAAGGTGGCCAGGACCGGGTTCAGCAATTCGAATTCGATACCCTTGGCGATGTACGCAGGCAATGCCTTGGCGTACAGGTCGACCATCTCGTGGTGGGTCGCGCTTTCGGCAACGTTCAGGAAGCTCAGGCCTTCGGCACGCAGGGTGTCCATCAGCAGGCGGGCGGTCACGAACGAGTAGTTCGGCTCACGCTCGACCAGGGTACGGGCGGTCATCACCAGGGCGGTGTTGACGTCGGTCAGGGCCACGCCGTCGTACAGGTTTTTCAGGGTTTCGCGCTGGATCAGGTCGCCGTCGACTTCTTCCAGGCCTTCGCACGCTTCAGTGACGATGGTGTTCAGGCGACCCATGTCCAGCGGTGCAAAAGTGCCGTCGGCGCGGGTGATGCGGATCGACGGGTGAGCGTTGACCGCTTCTTCTGCCGGAGCGTGGGCAGCGCGTTGTTTCGAACGACCGTCGCGGTAGATCACGTAGTCGCGAGCCACTTTCTGCTCACCGGCACGCATCAGGGCCAGTTCGACCTGGTCCTGGATTTCTTCGATGTGGATGGTGCCGCCCGACGGCATGCGACGCTTGAAGGTCGCGGTGACCTGTTCGGTCAGGCGGGCCACGGTGTCATGGATTCGCGACGAAGCGGCAGCGGTGCCGCCTTCAACTGCGAGAAACGCTTTGGTGATCGCGACGGTGATCTTGTCGTCGGTGTAAGGAACGACAGTGCCGTTACGCTTGATCACGCGCAGTTGGCCAGGCGCGGTGGCGGACAGATCCGAAGTCGAATCAGCGGCCTGCGGCAAAGTGCCCTGCGGGTTCTCGCGAGTTGTGTCGGTTTGCATGGGGGGTTGTCTCCACATTCTCTATGTTTGTTTGGGCACCATCACGGTGCCCACCGTTCCGTCCTGAAGCACTACAACCGGCTGGGCCGGGCATACCAACTTCGGGACAGATCAGGAAGGGGGCTGTTGGGGCGCCGCTTCCATGCCGAAGTCTTTGGTCCCAGGCCTTGAGCCTGACACCAGGATCCTTTTGGGTGACAGTAATCGACTGCAACACCCGTACCGTTAACGCCGTTTCCGGCTCAAAAACAGTAGCCATCCGCACGCGCGGTTTGGTCTTTCGAAAATACGTTTGGTTCAACCGGAAAGAGGCAATAAAAGCGCTTGAAATCGGTGTCCGGTTTGTGTTTGGTTTTTGGCGTAAAACCCTACATGTAGGGTTTTTTTCGCGCCGGGGTACAAGATAATGCGTTTCGGAGGGTGTTGCAACGTACTACCTGTGGATAAACCTGTGCGTAAATTGTGTGTGAAAGGTGGAACGAGCGTGTAGGCCGCGACCTAGCTGGAGCGGACTGTTTTTCACTGATTTTCAGCGATTGAAAACAGTCATTCGGATTTTTAAGGGCGCGAACCCTATCACAAAAAACCGGGTTGTCCGAACGCATTTGCCGGCTTGTGTTCTCGGCGGGCGACGTTTATACAATCGGCCGATGGTTACGCATTCTTATCCTCCCCAATCATTACAAAAAGACGGGCGGATCCTTCCTTATTAGTGTTGTTGGCAAGCAGAGGTCACCGTGGAGCAAGAAGCCTGGCAGGTATTGATAGTGGAAGACGACCAGCGTCTGGCCGAACTGACCCGCGAATACCTGGAGGCCAATGGCCTGCGTGTGTCGATCGAAGGCAACGGCGCCCTGGCGGCCGCACGCATCATCAAGGAAAAACCGGACCTGGTGATCCTCGACCTGATGCTGCCGGGCGAAGACGGCCTGAGCATTTGCCGCAAGGTCCGTGACAAGTACGACGGGCCGATCCTGATGCTCACCGCGCGTACCGATGACACCGATCAGATCCTCGGCCTCGACCTGGGCGCCGACGACTACGTCTGCAAACCGGTTCGCCCACGCCTGCTGCTGGCCCGCATCCAGGCCTTGTTGCGGCGCAGTGAAGCGCCTGAACCCGTCCCGGAAAAACAGCGGCGCCTGCAATTCGGCCCGCTGGTGGTGGACAACGCCTTGCGTGAAGCCTGGCTGCATGACAACGGCATCGAGCTGACCAGCGCCGAGTTCGACCTGCTGTGGCTGTTGGTGGCCAATGCTGGGCGCATCCTCTCTCGTGAAGAGATTTTCACCGCACTGCGCGGCATCGGCTATGACGGCCAGGACCGCTCCATCGACGTGCGCATTTCGCGCATCCGGCCGAAGATCGGCGATGACCCGGATCATCCGCGCCTGATCAAAACCATCCGCAGCAAAGGCTATCTGTTCGTGCCGGAAGCCTGCGTAGACCCGTCGCTGTGAACTCGATCTTCCTGCGCATCTATGGCGGCATGTGCGCGGCGCTGATTCTGGTGGCGGTGCTCGGCGTGCTGGCCTTGCACATGCTCAACCAGGTGCGCAGCGAGCAGTACCGCGAGCGCCTGGCCCATGGCACGTTCTCGCTGATGGCCGACAACCTGCAACCGATGAACGAAACCCAGCGTCACCGCGCCTTGCTGGTGTGGGAACGCCTGCTCGGGATTCCGTTGGCGCTGAAGACCTTCGCCCAGACCGACCTCGACCTGACTCAGCGCACCCGCGTGCTGCGCGGTCAGGCGCTGGTGGAGCAGACCGGTCCGCATGCGGCGAAGGTCTATCGACTGATCAGCGACAAGGAGCAGTTGGTGCTCACGGGGGAGGTGCAGCAGATCAGCGAGCAACTGGCCCGCGCGACCATTTACCTGCTCGCCGATGAGCTGGTGCGCGTGCCGGTGGCCGAGCAGCCCAAGCGTCTGGCGCAGTTGAAAGAAGACAAGGGGTTTGGTTTTGACTTGCGGCTGGTCACGGTCGGCGAAGCGGACATGGACGAAGACCAGAGCCGTCGGGTGGCCGAAGGCGATACGGTAATGGCGCTGGGCAAGGGCGGCGATTCGATCCGGGTGTTTGCCGGCATGGTCGGCACGCCGTGGGTGCTGGAAATCGGTCCGCTGTATCAGATGAATCCTTACCCGCCGGAGTGGCTGGTGCTGATCGCGGCGCTGGGCTTGAGCCTGATCGGGTTGATCGTCTATCTCTTGGTGCGGCAACTGGAGCGTCGTTTGCGCGGGCTCGAAGCGGCCGCCACGCGCATCGCCAAAGGCAGCCTGGAAACCCGCGTGCCGGCGCGCGGCGCCGACTCGGTGGGACGCCTGGCCTCGGCGTTCAACGGCATGGCCGAGCACTTGCAGCAGTTGCTGGCGATCCAGCGTGAACTGGTACGCGCCGTGTCCCACGAATTGCGCACGCCGGTGGCGCGGCTGCGTTTCGGCCTGGAGATGATCGGCTCGGCCACCACGCCGCAGGCGCTGGAGAAGTACCGCGAGGGCATGGATCACGACATTGAAGACCTTGATCGGCTGGTGGACGAAATGCTCACTTACGCGCGGCTGGAACAGGGTTCGCCCGCGCTGAATTTCCAGCGGATCGACCTGGATGCGCTGGTCAATCAAGTGATCGAAGAATTGGCGCCCTTGCGCGCCGACGTCACGGTGCAGCGCGGTCTGTGCCTCTCGGCCGCCGATTGCGATGATGCCTGGGTCGAGGCCGAACCCCGTTACCTGCACCGGGCGATCCAGAACCTGGTGAGCAACGCCATGCGTCATGCCTCATCGCGGGTGACCGTCAGCTATCAGGTCGGGCAGCAGCGTTGTCGAGTGGACATCGAGGACGACGGGCCGGGTGTGCCGGAATCCGCGTGGGAGAAAATCTTTACGCCGTTCCTGCGTCTCGATGACAGCCGAACCCGTGCTTCGGGCGGGCATGGGTTGGGGCTGTCGATCGTGCGGCGGATCATCCATTGGCATGACGGGCGAGCGTTGATCAGCAAGAGCAAGAGCCTGGGTGGGGCGTGTTTCAGTTTGAGTTGGCCGCGCAATCAGGAGAAGCGTTGAGATTTTTGTTGTCCCGGAAATCGCCTTCGCGGGCAAGCCTCGCTCCTACAGGGAATGCGATCCTGTAGGAGCGAGGCTTGCCCGCGAAGAGGCCCTGTCCGACACCAAAAATCCTCAGGCCTTGATACTCACCAAACTCAACAACTGCCCATCCTTAACCCCGAACTGCGCATCCAGCTCGGTGCCATGGCGCCATTCACTGGAAAGATCCGTCAGCATTCGCAACCGCACCTCACCCGCTTCGGACCACTCCAACACCTCGGCATGCTCGAAGTAGAAGCGCTGCTGAACAATCGGATACAGCGCCTTGAACAGACTCTCCTTCACCGAAAACGTCAGCGTCACCAGCAGCGCCAGTTGATCGCGATGGCCTGCCGCCATGCGTTGTAACTCCGGCGGGGTGAGAATTTCCCCGGCCAGGCGCTCGGCCCGTTCAGGGTTGAGCAGGTTTTCCAGGTCCATCCCCAGGCCGCGCCAGTGGGTTTTCTGCGCGACAATCGCCGCAGCGCGGCCGGTGCTGTGGGTGATCGAGCCGCAGATGTGCGCGGGCCAGACCGGCGCCCGGTCTTCGCCAATGGCCGGGGTAAAATTCAGCCCTTCCAATCGCTGCAACGCGGCGCGAGCGCAAACCCGGCCGGCGAGAAACTCGGCCTGACGCTTGGCCACCGAACGCCGGATGGTCGCAGGCGGCTCGATGGCGCTGCGCTGAAAGTCATCGGCGGCCAGTTGCGAGGTGTTGAAGTGCGTGCTCAGCAGCACCGTATCGGGCAACACGAACGGCAGCGGCCAATGGGCATCGAGTGGGGTGCAGCAGGCGGGCAGGGCGGGGACGGGATTCATGTCGGGCATTTTGCCGGGTTGCCTTGAAGCTGGGTAGCCCTGACGTCAGACCGCGTTATCGTTCTTCGCGGGCAAGCCTCGCTCCTACAGGATTGCGTTGTTCCATGTAGGAGCGAGGCTTGCCCGCGAAGGCCGCGCCGCGGTCTACCTGCTCAACCAAATATCTTCTTGAAGAATGCCTGCATATCCGCCCACGATTTTTCATCCGCCGCCTTGTTGTAACCAATATCCGGCCCACCATGATCGCCATGGCTCAAGCGATCCGCATCCGGATTGCTGAACCCATGCTTGGCGCCCTCAAGGTTGACGAATTGATAATCGGCCCCGGCCTTGTCCATTTCCGCCTTGAACGCCGCGACGTTTTCCGCCGTCACCATGCTGTCCAGCGCGCCATGCTCCACGAGGATTTTCGCCTTCACGCTGCCCGGTGTTGCAGGCGCTTTGGTCGCCAGCGCCCCGTGGAAACTCACCACGCCCGCCAGCGGCAAGCCCTGACGTGCCGCGTTCAGCACCACGCTGCCGCCAAAGCAGTAACCAATCGCGGCGATTTTATCCGGATCGGTTTGCGGCTGTTTCTTCAACAGATCCAGCCCGGCCTGAAACCGCGCACTGGCGGCGGCGCTGTCCTTGATCGCCGCTTGCATGAACGCCATGGCGTCCTTGGGGTGTTCGGTGTTTTTGCCGTCGCCATACATGTCGATGGCCAAGGCGCTGTAGCCCAGACCGGCGAGGTCACGGGCGCGGCGCTTGGCGTAGTCATTGAGGCCCCACCACTCGTGAACCACCACAACGCCAGGGCGGGGGCCTTTAACTGCGTCGTCGTAAGCGTAATACCCGATCAGTTTGGTGCCGTCGGGGCTTTGATAAGGGATTTCCTGGGCCTTGATGGCCGCCTGGCTGAGCCCGCTCACGGCCAGCAAGAACAGGGCAAGGAATATACGCATGGTCGGATCTCCTGCAAAAAAGTCGTCAACACAGCCTAGTCGATCTGGTTCAGCTCGGGTTCAGAGTACGTTCAGGGGGAGTTCAGGGGCCGGTGCGTAATGTAGCGCCGTACCCAAAGCATCTGCGCATGAGGACATTTTCCTATGACTGGCTTTAAAAACCTGCTGCTGGCATTCACCGTTTTGAGCGCGAGCACTGCGGCGTTCGCTTCCGACGATAATGTCGCCAGCCTTGCTCTTGGGAAGACCGGCGAGCGACCCAAAAAGTCCCTCACCCTGCACAGCATCGGCACGAACGGCGTGATCAGTCATGACAGTGCCTGGGGCGCGCAGTTGGGCCGCCCGAACCCTCAGGCCGATTACTGCGCTGCTTACGCGAACGTGTCGGTCTTTCACAATGGCATTAAACTCCGTCAGGAGAACCTCATGGGCCGCTATGATCTGTCTTGAAATACGCCGTTGCACCTCTGGAGAGGTTGAATTGCCCGGGAGAGCGTTATGAAATTGCTGGTCGTCGAAGATGAAGCGCTGTTGCGCCATCACCTGCAAACCCGCCTGACGGACAGTGGCCACGTGGTCGAGTCCGTGGCCAACGCCGAGGAGGCGCTGTACCAGACCGAGCAATTCAACCATGACCTGGCGGTGATCGACCTCGGCCTGCCCGGCATGGGCGGGCTCGACCTGATCCGTCAACTGCGCTCGCGGGGCAAGACCTTCCCGATCCTGATCCTCACCGCGCGCGGCAACTGGCAGGACAAGGTCGAAGGCCTCGCTGCCGGCGCCGACGATTACGTGGTCAAGCCGTTCCAGTTCGAAGAGCTGGATGCGCGCCTGAATGCCTTGCTGCGTCGTTCCAGCGGTTTCACCCAGTCAACCATCGTCGCCGGGCCGCTGCTGCTCGACCTCAATCGCAAGCAGGCGTCCCTCGATGAACAACCGCTGGCGCTGACTGCCTACGAGTACCGGATCCTCGAATACCTGATGCGCCATCATCAGCAAGTGGTGGCCAAGGACCGCTTGATGGAGCAGCTCTACCCGGATGACGACGAGCGCGATCCGAACGTGATCGAAGTGCTGGTCGGCCGCTTGCGCCGCAAACTCGAAGGCCCGGCCGGCTTCAAGCCGATCGACACCGTGCGGGGCCTCGGCTACCTGTTCAATGAGCGCTGCACTTGATTCGTTCGCTTCGTGTCCGTTTGATGCTCGCCGCCACGATCCTGGCGGTGTTGTTCATGCTGGCGTTGCTGCCGGCGATGCAGGGCGCGTTCAGCCTGGCGTTGCAGGATTCCATCGAGCAGCGCCTGGCGTCGGACGTCACCACGCTGATTTCCGCCGCCCGGGTCGAGGGGAACCACTTGCAGATGCCGGCGCAGTTGCCGGACGAGCGTTTCAACCTCACCGACAGCCGTTTGCTCGGCTACATCTATGACCGTGAAGGTCACCTGGTCTGGCGCTCGAAGGGTACTCAGGAAGAGGACATCAACTACAAACCGCGTTACGACGGGCGCGGTAACGAGTTCGCGAGGATCAGCGAAGCCAATGGCCAGGAATTCTTCGTCTATGACGTCGAAGTCAAACTGCTCGGCGGCAAAAGCGCGGCGTTCAGCATCGTCGCGCTGCAACCGGTGCGCGAGTACGAAGACACCCTCGAAGGTCTGCGGGAAAATCTCTATCTGGGTTTCGGCGCCGCTTTGTTGGTGCTGCTGGCGTTGCTGTGGATCGGCCTGACCTGGGGCTTGCAGGCGTTGCGCCGACTCAGTCAGGAGCTCGACGAAATCGAAAGCGGCACCCGCGAAAGCCTCAGCGAACAACACCCGCGTGAATTGCTGCGCCTGACCGGCTCGCTCAACCGCTTGCTGCACAGCGAGCGCGAACAGCGCAGCCGCTATCGCGATTCTCTCGGCGACCTGGCGCACAGCCTGAAAACCCCGTTGACCGTGCTGCAAGGCGTCAGCGAAGACATGGCGCAACGCCCGGCGGATCGCGATCAGGCCTGGGTGCTGCAAACCCAGATCGAGCGCATGAGCCAGCAGATCAGCTATCAGTTGCAGCGCGCCAGCCTGCGCAAAAGCGGCCTGGTGCGCCATCAGGTGCGGTTGCGTCCGGTGCTGAAAAGCCTCTGCGACACGCTGGACAAGGTCTACCGCGACAAACGTGTACGGGTGGCCTTCGATCTGCCGGAGCAATGCTACGTGCCGATCGAGCAGGGCGCCTTGCTGGAAATGATGGGCAACCTGCTGGAAAACGCCTATCGCCTGTGCCTGGGCGAAGTGCGCATCAGCGTGCGCGAAACCTTGAGCGGGGTCGAATTGTGCGTCGAGGACGACGGGCCGGGTGTGCCACCGGATCAGCGCGCGCGGATTCTGCAGCGCGGCGAACGGCTGGACCGTCAGCACCCGGGGCAGGGGATCGGGTTGGCGGTGGTCAAGGACATCATCGAGAGTTACAACGCGAAACTGACCCTGGGCGATTCGCCGATGGGCGGCGCGGCGTTCCGGATTCATTTTCCGGTGGTTTGACCGGGAGTTTGAAGGTGTTCAATCGGGCCTCTTCGCGGGCAAGCCTCGCTCCTACAGGAATGCGCTTTCCTGTAGGAGCGAGGCTTGCCCGCGAAGGGGCCGGTGAAGTCACCGCAACAATCAATTCTCCTGCGCGCGGTAGGCTCCGGGTGTAAGCCCGGTCCATTTCTTGAACGCCCGATGAAACGCCGAAGGCTCGGAAAACCCCAGCTGCTCGGCAATCTGTTGCAACGACAGGTCCGCACGCCCCAGATGATAAATCGCAATGTCCCGGCGCAACTGATCCTTCAACTCCTGAAAACTCGAACCCTCTTCGCGCAAATGCCGGCGTAGCGTCTGCGGGCTGATGTGCAGGTGCGCGGCCACCGCTTCCAGGTCCGGCCAGCGCGCACTGTCGCGGCTGAGCAAGCGGCGCAACTGGCTGCTCAGGCTGTCGCCGTCATCCGGGCGCGACAACAGGTCGGCGGGGGAGTGTTCGAGGAAATGCTTGAGGGTCCGCTCGTCCTGCAGCAACGGCATGTTCAGGTAGCGACTGTGGAACAGCAGGCTGCTCTGCGCCGCTGAAAACTCCATCGGGCAGGGGAACAGCAACTCGTATTCCGCGCCGTGCTCGGGCTTCGGGTAGCTGAACGTCGCTTGTTCCAGGCGGATGCGCTGGCCGATCAGCCAACTGCCGAGGCGATGCCAGACCATCAACTGGCTCTCGGTGAGGAAATGGTCCGGGTCCTGAAACTGCGAATCGTCCAGGCTCAGGCGGATCATTTCGTTTTCGCGGGTCAGGGTCAGGCGCGGGCCGCCGGGGAACAGGCTATAAAACAACAAGCCGCGATGCAGTGCCTTATCGAGATTGCGACAGTGAATCACCGCGTGGCACATCATCGCGAAACTGCCGGTTTTACTCGGGACCGGCCCGAAGCCCAGGTACTCGTCGTCGAGTGCCAGCCACAATCCCTGGATCAAACGAGTGAACTGCTCAGGCGCAATGCGCGCACGCGGTTCTTCCAGCAGCTCGGGGCTGATGCCGAGTTGTTGCAACAGGTTTGAACAGTCATGACCCAGCCGACGCGCGCCACCGAGGGCGGCACGGGCGAAATGGCTGGCGATGGTACGTTCGCGCATAGAAGGCAGGTCCGTCTATTGAACGACGGATGGTAGTCGTCGGGTCAGGCAATGGACAAGGCGGATATCCGCCAAATTGCAGGACGAGGTTTGGCGGATGGGCGGAAATCCGCCACTGTTTTATAGCGCACCCACGGCACGTTGAACCTGTAACCCCTGATGTCAAAAGGCTCGCAGCGGGTTTTGCAAAAGTGGCACGCCGCTTGCGATACAACGAGCAGATGCCTGCCGTCGTGCAGCTCGAAAAAACAAATCCCTCCAGTGCAGGAGGGTTCGCAATTCAGGTGTCGTGGGCAACAGATGGATGTTGTTAGCGCGCACTCTTGAGGAACTTTGCAATGACGACTCGTCAGCCACTGTACAAATCCCTGTATTTCCAGGTGATCGTTGCCATCGCCATCGGCATCCTGCTTGGTCACTTCTACCCGCAGACCGGTGTGGCCCTCAAGCCGCTGGGTGACGGGTTCATCAAACTGATCAAAATGGTCATCGCGCCAATCATCTTCTGTACGGTCGTCAGCGGTATCGCCGGCATGCAGAACATGAAATCGGTCGGCAAGACCGGCGGTTATGCGCTGCTGTACTTCGAAATCGTTTCCACTATTGCCTTGCTGATCGGTCTGGTCGTGGTCAACGTCGTGCAACCGGGCGCCGGCATGCACATCGACGTAACGACTCTGGACACCAGCAAAATCGCTGGCTTCATCTCGGCCGGTAAAGACCAGAGCATCGTCGCCTTTATCCTCAATGTTATTCCGAACACCATCGTCGGCGCTTTCGCCAACGGCGATATCCTGCAAGTTCTGATGTTCTCGGTGATCTTCGGTTTCGCCCTGCATCGCCTGGGTGCGTACGGCAAGCCGGTCCTGGACTTTATCGATCGCTTCGCCCACGTGATGTTCAACATCATCAACATGATCATGAAGCTCGCGCCGGTCGGTGCCTTCGGTGCCATGGCCTTCACCATTGGTGCTTACGGTGTTGGCTCGCTGGTACAGCTTGGTCAGCTGATGATCTGCTTCTACATCACCTGCATCCTGTTTGTGGTTCTGGTATTGGGCGCCATCTGCCGCGTGCATGGTTTCAGCGTACTCAAGCTGATCCGCTACATCCGTGAAGAACTGCTGATCGTACTGGGCACTTCCTCGTCGGAATCGGCTCTGCCACGCATGCTGATCAAAATGGAACGCCTGGGTGCGGATAAATCGGTAGTGGGTCTGGTGATCCCGACTGGTTACTCCTTCAACCTCGACGGTACTTCGATCTACCTGACCATGGCGGCTGTGTTTATCGCTCAGGCGACTGATACGCCGATGGACCTCACTCACCAGATCACCTTGCTGCTGGTGCTGCTGTTGTCCTCCAAAGGTGCGGCAGGTGTGACCGGTAGTGGTTTCATCGTGCTGGCAGCCACCCTGTCGGCCGTGGGTACTCTGCCAGTAGCCGGCCTGGCGCTGATCCTCGGTATCGACCGCTTCATGTCCGAAGCCCGTGCGCTGACCAACCTCGTTGGTAATGCCGTTGCGACCCTGGTCGTGGCCAAGTGGGTGAAAGAGCTGGACGAAGACAAGCTGCAAGTCGAGCTGGCTTCCGGCGGTCGCGGTATCTCCGATGAACGTGAAGTAGACGACCTGGGTGTGGCCGAAGGCCCAACCCCAAGCAACGTCAAGTAACACGCGTTGTCATGAAAAAACCCGCTTCGGCGGGTTTTTTCATGCCTGGAATTTGAGCGTAACGGTCACAGTTGCTGACACATCAGGTGATTGCTGCAACGCGATTGGCTGCCTAGGCTGGAGGCATCGAATACGGAGATCGCTCATGCCCGGCCCATTGGCATCACTCAAGGTTCTGGATTTCTCGACACTGTTGCCGGGGCCGTTCGCCTCGCTGTTATTGGCTGACATGGGCGCCGAGGTCTTGCGCATCGAATCGCCGACCCGCATGGACCTGTTGCGCGTGCTGCCGCCCCATGACCAAGGCGTGTCGGCCAGCCACGCGTACCTCAATCGCAACAAGCGCAGCCTGGCGCTGGACCTCAAGCAGCCCGAGGCGCTGGCGGTGATCAAGCAACTGGTGCAGGACTACGACATCGTCCTGGAACAATTCCGCCCTGGTGTCATGGAACGATTGGGCCTGGGGTATGAAGCGTTGAAAGCCATCAACCCAAAGCTGATCTACGTGTCGATCACTGGATACGGGCAAACCGGCCCCTACAAGGATCGCGCCGGCCACGACATCAATTACCTGGCGTTGGCGGGGCTGGCGAGCTACACCGGCCGCGCCGACAACGGCCCGCTGCCCTTGGGCGTGCAAGTGGCGGATGTCGCCGGCGGTTCGCTGCACGGCGTCATCGGCCTGCTGGCGGCGGTGATCGCCCGGCAACAAAGCGGGTTGGGGCAGCATCTGGATGTGAGCATGACCGACTGCGCATTCAGCCTGAACGCCATGGCCGGGGCAGGGTACCTGGCCTGTGGCGAGGAGCCGGGCCGGGAAAACCAGATGCTCAACGGCGGCAGCTTCTACGACTATTACCGTTCGCGGGATGGCCGCTGGTTATCGGTGGGTAGCCTGGAGCCGCCGTTCATGAAGCAACTGTGCACGGCACTGGGGCTGGAGGAGTTGGCGGCGTTGGGCCTGTCACCTCAGCCTGCCCAGCAAAAGAAGCTAAAGGACGCGCTGCAGACTGAATTCGAGAAACACGACTTTGCCGAATTGTGCGCACTGTTTGCCGAGCTCGATGCGTGTGTCGAGCCGGTGCTGACCTTGGGTGAGGCGGTTCGGCATCCGCAGTTGCAGGCGCGGGAATTGGTGACCGACGTGCCGCGAGGGGATGGCACGAGCCAGGCGCAGATGGCGTGTCCGTTGAAGTTCTCGGATGGGTTGCCCGAGCCTCGGCATATCGGTGCGGCGCTGGGTGAGCATACGGATCAGGTGTTGGGGGAGTTGGGGTTTAGTTCGCTGCGAATTGAAGAATTGCGGCGTGCCAAGGTGATTCTCTAGCGCCTGACCCGGCCTCTTCGCGGGCAAGCCTCGCTCCTACAGGTGATTTCGATGCTTCTGTAGGAGCGAGGCTTGCCCGCGAAGGGGCCCACCAAAACACAACAAATCGGACTACTCGACCCGCATCTCCCCACTGAACACCAACGTGCTCCGACACCGCCGACACAAATACCGCCGCCCCTGCCGCACCAGGCTGTGGCGCTGCGCCGAAAACGGGAAATCACTGTCGGCGCACGGGCATTTGTAGATATAGCGCGTCACGCTGCGACGCTTGACGTCGTAGGTGTGGCAGCGATTGGGCGGCAGTTCGTACACGCCACGCATGATCAGTTGCCACTCTTCGCCGTGGGGCTGGATGCGATCGCCAAACAGCTGATGAGCGATCAGGTGGGCGACTTCATGAGCCACGGTCTGCTTGAGGAAGTCTTCAGTGTTTTCGCGGTACAGCTGCGGATTGAAGCGCAGCAGGTTCTCGTGCAGATGCGCGACACCGGCTTTCTGCCCGCGCAGCTTGAGGCTCACCACGGGGCGTTTGAAGGTTCGTTTGAAAAAGGATTCGGCTTGTTGGTAACAGTCTTCGACGCGGGTATTGAGTTGCTCGGGCATGCTTGATGGATCTCCAGAGACGTCGAGTATGCCGCAACGCTCGGGCCTTGCGAATCGCCAGGGCGCCGAATGGTCGTTACCCCCACATTGAAAGGCCGCCTTGCGGCGGCCTGTATTGGCAGATCTTGATTTTGGGTGGCAAGCGTAACTAGTTCGTGTAGACCGGCCCCACGCCGAGTCCCCAGACAATGACAGTGAATGCCATGATCGCCACCAGTACGACTAAACCGACGGCGAGCACCGAACTTGAAAATAGAAATCCCTCGTCAGATGGAATGTTCATGAAAGTTGGAAGCCCCACATACAGCAGGTACACCGTGTAGCAGATGGCCGCCGTCCCGACGATCATCCCCAGCCACATGTGTGGGTACAGTGCCGCAAGGCCGCCTATGAACAGCGGGGTCGCGGTGTAGGTCGCAAACGCAACGCAACGTGCCAGACTCGGGTTGGCGTCATAGGTGCGGGCCATCCAGTGGATGAACGCGCCCATTACGGCAACGCCGCCGAGCATCGCCACGTACGACATGATCGTCATCCATAGCGCGCTTTCCTGCGTCAGCATCACCGGTGCCCGGCTGCCAATTACCCAGCCGACCTGCGTGGTGCCGATAAACGCCGACACGGCGGGGATCGCCGCCAGAATCAGCGTGTGGGTCAGGTACATGTGGCTGATGCTTTCCTCTTGGTCGCCACGGATTTCTTTCCATTCCTGGTCGGGGTGGGTGAAGAGCCCCACTACGTGATGGATCATGCCAGTCACTCCTCTTGTTTTTACCGTCGCCCCCCAGTGGAGCGCCTACAGGCCAAAGTGGCCAAGTAAGTAAAGGTCTGGATATGTGTGCGACCTTATGACGCAGTATAGAAAGGTCTTAACCCCGCAGGTTGTAGGGCGTTAGAGCAAATCGCGCTGTAAACAAGGCTGTTAATCGCCGCTGGGACTGTCAACCACAATCCCCTGTGGGAGCGAGACCGGCTTGCCGGCGATGGCGGTGTATCAGGCATGACTGTTTGGACTGACACACCGCCATCGCCGGCAAGCCGGTCTCGCTCCTACAGGAGATAGGGGGCTCTTCGCCGGCGAGGGGTTTTTGCGTAAAATGCCGGCCTTTCGTCACACCTCACGGATCTCGCGTCATGGGCACTCTCACGGTCAACCAGAACAAACTGCAAAAGCGCCTTCGCCGTCAGGCCGGTGAGGCTGTCGCCGATTTCAACATGATTGAAGACGGTGACAAGGTCATGGTCTGCCTGTCCGGCGGCAAGGACAGCTACACCATGCTCGACGTGCTGATGCATTTGCAGAAGGTCGCGCCGATCAAGTTCGAGATCGTGGCCGTGAACATGGACCAGAAACAGCCGGGTTTCCCTGAGGACGTGCTGCCGGCGTACCTCAAAACCCTGGGCATCGAATACCACATCGTCGAGAAAGACACGTACTCGGTGGTCAAGGAGCTGATTCCGGAAGGCAAGACCACCTGCTCGCTGTGCTCGCGCCTGCGTCGCGGCACGCTCTACACCTTTGCCGACGAAATCGGCGCGACCAAAATGGCCCTCGGTCACCACCGCGACGACATCGTCGAAACGTTCTTCCTCAATATGTTCTTCAACGGCTCGCTCAAGGCTATGCCGCCGAAGCTGCGCGCCGACGACGGCCGCAACGTGGTGATCCGCCCGTTGGCCTACTGCAACGAAAAAGACATCCAGGCCTACTCGGACCTCAAGCAATTCCCGATCATCCCGTGCAACCTCTGCGGTTCCCAGGAAAACCTGCAACGTCAGGTGGTCAAGGAAATGCTGCAGGAATGGGAGCGCAAGACGCCGGGCCGCACCGAAAGCATTTTCCGCAGCTTGCAGAACGTGATCCCGTCGCAATTGGCGGACCGCAACCTGTTCGACTTCACCAACCTGCGGATCGACGAAACCGCCATGTCGCGGTTCGTTAACGTAGTAAATCTCTAAACACCATCACTGTGGGAGCCAGCCTGCTGGCGATAGCGGTAAGTCAGACGTTGACTGACCCACCGCTATCGCCAGCAGGCTGGCTCCCACATTGGTCTACTCACTGACTCCTCAGGAGAGGGCATGCGCGATTACAAGTGGCTGCACGAATACTGTCTGAACCGCTTCGGTTCCGCAGCCGAACTGGAAGCCCATCTGCCCGTTCCGAAGACTGCGGCGCAATTGCGCGATATCAGCGACGATCGCTACCTCTCGACCATGGCGCTGCGTGTGTTCCGCGCCGGGCTCAAGCACAGCCTGGTGGACGCCAAGTGGCCGGCCTTCGAAGAAGTGTTCTTCAAGTTCGACCCGGAAAAAGTCGTGCTGATGAGCGCCGAACACCTTGAACGCCTGATGCAGGACGCGCGGATCATCCGCCACCTGGGCAAGCTCAAGAGCGTGCCGCGCAATGCGCAGTTCGTGCTGGACGTGGCCCATGAGAAAGGCAGCTTTGGCGAGTTGATCGCCGATTGGCCGGTGACCGATATCGTCGGCTTGTGGACCTACCTGAAAAAACACGGTCATCAATTGGGTGGCTTGTCGGCGCCGCGCTTCCTGCGCATGGTCGGCAAGGACACCTTTGTGCCGAGTTATGACGTGGTGGCGGCGCTGAATGCGCAGAAGATCGTCGACAAAGTGCCCACCAGCCTGCGGGACCTGGCCACGGTGCAGGGCGTGTTCAACCAGTGGCATGAAGAAAGCGGCGGTCGGCCGATGAGCCAGATCTCGATGATGCTGGCGTACACCGCCAACCATTGATATCGAGTGATGCCCTTCGCGGGCAAGCCTCGCTCCTACAAGAGCACCATACGGACCTGTAGGAGCGAGGCTTGCCCGCGAAGGGGGCCGATCAGGCGACGGAAATCTCGCCCTCGCCAGCCAGTTTACGATTCAACTGAAACCGCCACCGCACATACAACAGCGCCGAGCAGAACACCGCCAGGCTCGCACCCATTTCCAGCAAACCGAAAAGCTGCCGGTTCGGGTCATACGCCGCCAGTGCGCCCTTGATGAAATACAGGTTCACCACAAAACACATCCACGAATGCCCGCGCGCGCTGCCGACGATCATCCCCGGCGCCAGCAACAGCAGCGGCACCAGTTCGATCAGCAGAATCACCCACGGCCGCGCGCCATGCAGGTCGGCGACCACCAGGTAATAAGCGCAGAGCAATCCCACCAGGCCGAAGTAGCACAGCAGACTGATGACGCGCATCGCCCGAACCCGTGGTTCGAGCCATTCAATGGAAGGCAGGATCTTCGGCTTTTTCGCCATCTCAGCTCACCAACTTTTGTGCGGTCTTTGCCAGGCGCAGACCCAAGGCCCGGCACAGCGCCACTTCATGTTCATTCAAGCCGCTTTTGCCATCGGCGCCGGCGTGATGACTGGCGCCATAAGGCGTGCCGCCGCCACGGGTTTCCAGCAACGCGGACTCGCTGTACGGCAGGCCGGTGATCAGCATGCCGTGGTGCAGCAGCGGCAACATCATCGACAGCAGCGTGGTTTCCTGACCGCCGTGCAGGCTCGCGGTGGAGGTGAAAACCCCGGCCGGTTTGCCGACGAGGGCGCCGGTCAGCCACAGGTTGCTGGTGCCGTCGAGGAAGTATTTGAGCGGTGCGGCCATGTTGCCGAAACGCGTCGGGCTGCCGAGGGCCAGGCCTGCGCAGTTCTTCAGGTCGTCGAGGCTGGCGTACAGCGCGCCTTCGTCCGGAATGTCCGGCGACACTGCTTCGCACTCGGTGGAAATCGCCGGCACGGTGCGCAGGCGCGCTTCCATCCCGGACTGCTCGACACCACGGGCGATCTGCCGCGCCATTTCATTGGTCGAACCGCTGCGGCTGTAATACAGAACCAGAATGTACGGCGCGCTCACGGCAGCAACTCCAGCACGTTCTCCGGCGGACGGCCGATGACGGCTTTGTCGCCGACTTCGAGAATCGGTCGCTCCATCAGTTTCGGGTGCGCAGCGATGGCGGCGATCAATTGCGCCTCGCTCAGGCTGGTGTCGGCGAGGTTGAGGGTCTTGTACTCGTCCTCGCCGGTGCGCAGCAATTGCCGGGCGCCGAGGCCGAGCTTTTTCAGCAGGCTCTGCAATTGCGCGGCGTCGAGCGGGGTCTCGAGGTAGCGCACCACGGTCGGCGTCAGGCCACGGGCTTCGAGCAGTTCGAGCGCACCGCGGGATTTCGAGCAGCGCGGGTTGTGATAAAGCGTCAGATCGGTCATGTGCGGGTCGCATCTTGCGTAAGGTGACGGCTATTCTAACTGTGCAGCGCGTAATCCAGAACCTTGGGAGGCGATGGGTCGCAGGCGCATTCAATTTTGAACAAGGATCACGACATGACAAGGCGATTGGCAGCGGCATTGGCGATCATCGGTGCGCTGATGTTGGGGGGCTGCGGCAATGACTATGGCATCGATCAGAACGGCCAAAAAGTCGCCGCCGAACGTCTGGACAAACAATGGCTGGTGCTTAATTACTGGGCCGAATGGTGCGGCCCGTGCCGAACCGAGATCCCGGAATTGAACGGGCTGGCCGAGCAGTTGAAGGACAAGAAGATCGGTGTGTTCGGGGTCAACTTCGACAACGTGCAGGGCGAAGAGCTGAAAAGCGCCAGCGAGAAACTGGGGATCAGGTTCACCGTATTGGCTTCGGATCCGGCGGAGCTGTTTGAACTGCCGCGCAGCGAGGCGTTGCCGGTGACGTACATCATCGATAACAAGGGCAAGGTGCGGGAACAGTTGATGGGTGAGCAGACAGCGGCGGGGCTGATGGCGAAGCTTGAGGCGCTAAAAGCAACGAACTGATTCACACGGACCTGTAGGAGCCGGCTTGCTGGCGATGGCGGTGAATCAGTCAGCATTTATGTCGCCTGACACACCGCTATCGCCAGCAAGCCGGCTCCTACAGGGGAAATCGTATCAGGCGACATCAATGGTGATTGGCCCGCCGTTGTCGCCGGCAAGGGTTCAGCCTTCTTCAAGCCACCAACGCAGTGGCTTGCCTTCGGCCGGCCAGAAGCGCATCTGGTCGATCGGCGAAACATCCCAGCGCTGCACGTTTTCCAGGGCCTGGAGGAAGCGCTTTTCCTGTTCCATCAACGCCGGCGCGCACAGTTTGCGCGTGCTGCCGACCTTGCCGAAACTCAGCTTGTCGTCTTCGAGCGTATACGGTGCGAACCAGTGGTTGCAGCCGCCGTTGCCATAGGCCCGGCCATCTTCGCCGAGGGTGACGGTCAGGTGGCTGTAATCCATCAGCGGGCGTTCGCCGATCCATTCCAGAATGTAGCTGCGGTTCTGCTGCAATTTTACCGGCTCGGCGGCACAGCCCAGCAGGCTGGCGCCGACCATTGCGGTCAGAGCAAGGCGTTTCATCACGCAGGCTCCTGGCATTTCGGGCACAGGTGCTTCTCACCGACGGCGGTCCAGCCCAACTCGGCAATCCGCGCGGTGGCGGCAGGCTTTTCAGCCTTGTTACCCAGTTTGGCGTCGACCGCGAACTCGAAGCTCAGCTCTTTGGCGCAGCTGTCGCAGTTGACTTTCCAGGTGTGGATCGCCAGTTCACCGAACACCGGGCCACTGGCCACCGCGACCCATTGGCCGGGCGGGTTGATCAGGTGGCGAACCGTTTCGACGGTCAGGCGCATGGACAAGTCCTTGGCGCCTTTGAGGGTCACGACCAGCACGTCATTGTTGCGAATCGAGCCGCCGTTGCCGGTGACTTGATAACGCCCCGGCACGAGGGCGCGGCATTCGGTGAGGGTGTGTTGCGGGTTCATCAGGTTATAGCGGAAATCGTGTTCGACCATGGGTCCTCCAAATATGCGCGGTATGCTAGCACGGGCCTGCACGCAGCATTGCGCAAGCAGATGACCTTCGATCAGGTTCAAATGACCTGCCGACTCATGGCAAACTGCCGCTTTTGCATTTCTAAGGAACGGACATGGCGTTAATCGAATGTTTTGAGTGCAAGCAACGCATCAGTTCAACGGCGCCTGCTTGTGTTCATTGCGGTGCGCCGACACGAGAGGCGCAAGCGGCAACGTCGAAGGCGCCACTGTCTTTCGGACGTTTACCGCAAGACGAGAGCGTGGCCAAGGTTTCGCCGGCCGCGTTCGGGCGTAAACGCAAAGCCGGCGGCGAGGCCGCGGTTCCTGCTCCGACGCTCAACGGTTCGCGTCCGGTGGAGCTGTGGCTGAAACTGATGATTTTCTTTCTGCCACCGTTTTTTGTCTGGTTCCTGCTGCGTCCCGGGCATTCAACAGGCCAACGCTTGCTCGGTTTTGGCTGGCTGGCCTTGATGATCCTGTTGTCCAAGGCCTGATCCGCTCAGCCCTCGACCTGATTTTGCGGTGTGCCGGCCGCCCAGGCTGCAATGTTCTGCAACGTCGTCGCGGCAATTGCACCCAGGGCTTCACGGGTCAGGAAGGCCTGATGCGCGGTGACGATCACGTTCGGGAAGGTCAGCAGGCGCGCCAGCACATCGTCCTGCAGCGGCAGGTCGGAACGGTCCTCGAAGAACAGCTGCGCCTCTTCTTCATACACATCCAGCCCCAGATAACCGAGTTGGCCGTCTTTCAGCGCGTCGATCAGCGCCGGCGTGTCCACCAGACCACCGCGACCGGTATTGATCAGCATGGCGCCGGCTTGCATGTGCGCCAGTGACTCGCGGTTGATCAGGTGTTTGCTCTGCTCATTGAGCGGGCAGTGCAGGCTGATGATCTGCGATTCGGCCAGCAGCTCGGGCAAACTCAAATAACGTGCGCCGAGGGCTTCGACTTGTGGATTGGGGTAAGGATCATAGGCCAGTAGCCGGCAGCCGAAACCGTTCATGATTTTCGCGAAGGTCGCGCCGATTTGCCCGGTGCCGACCACGCCGACCGTTTTGCCCACCAGGTCGAACCCCGTCAGCCCGTGGAGGCTGAAATCCCCTTCGCGGGTGCGGTTGTAGGCACGGTGCAAACGACGGTTGAGCGCCAGGATCAGCGCCACCGCGTGTTCGGCCACCGCGTGGGGCGAGTAGGCCGGAACCCGCACAATCGACAACCCCAGGCGCTTCGCCACCGTCAGGTCGACATGGTTGTAGCCGGCCGAGCGCAGGGCAATCAGGCGTGTGCCGCCCGCTGCCAGACGTTCGAGCACCGGGGCGCTGAGGTCGTCATTGATAAAGGCACAGACCACTTCGTGATGTTCCGCCAGCGCTGCCGTGTCGAGGCTGAGTCGCGCCGATTGAAAGTGCAGCTCGATGCCGGCAGGGAGGTCGGCACCGAGAAAACTGTCGCGGTCGTAGGTCTGGCTGCTGAAAAGAATGGTGCGCATGGCGTCCTCCTGGAAAAAACACGCGGTATGCCTGTTGCCGAAAACTTCAGGCCCGCCCGGATCCCCCGTAGGAGCATGGCTTGCCAGCGAAGGCGTCCTCCAGAATGAAGAAGGGTTTGAGGGCCCCTTCGCTGGCAAGCCATGCTCCTACAAGGGATTGCGGTGAGCTTACGCCCGTGGCAACCAAACGGATTGCGTTGCATCAAGCATTGATACGGGCATGCGCCGCCAGGCGATTGATGGCCCGGTCGAGGTCTTCCAATGCGCCCGGAGCCTTCGGGTCCTGTTGCTTGAGCAGGGTTTCGCTGCGCTGGCAGGCAGCGCGCAGCTGCGGCACGCCGCAATAACGGGTGGCGCCGTGCAGGCGGTGTACGCGTTCGATCAACGCGTTGTGATCGTTGGTTTCCCGGGCGAAGCGGATGGCTTCGCGGTCGGCTTCCAGCGATGCCAGCAACATCGCCAGCATGTCCGCCGCCAGATCCGCCTTGCCCGCCGCCAGCCGCAACCCTTCTTCGTGATCCAGCACTTGCAGCTCGTGGCTGCCGCCGTGACTGTCACTGGAACGCTCGGGCCCCTGATTGCGCAGCGCCAGTCCGGTCCACTTCAACACCACCTGAGCCAATTGCCGCTCGCTGATCGGTTTGGTCAGGTAATCATCCATGCCACTTTGCAGCAGCGCGCGTTTTTCGTTGGCCATGGCGTGGGCGGTGAGGGCCACGATCGGCAGCGGCGTGCAATGCCGTTCGCTTTCCCACTGGCGAATGGTTTCGGTGCTCTGACGACCATCCATGCCAGGCATCTGCACGTCCATCAACACCAGATCGAAGGTCTCGGTCTGCACCGCTTTGACGGCGGCATAGCCGCTTTCCACCGCAAGCACCTTGGCGCCAAGGTCTTCGAGCAGGGTTTGCACCAGCAACAGATTGGCCGGGTTGTCGTCGACGCAGAGCACCTTCGGCGCGCGGCTGGATACTGGCTCGCCGGGATCGCTACGTTGCTGGCGCGGATTGACCAGATCGGACAAAGCCCGGCGCAACTTGCGTGTGCAGGCCGGTTTGGCCTGGAGCTGGCTGTGTGGGTTCGGCACCGAGAGGTGGAACAGTGTCTGTTCGGTGGTCGGGCACAGCACCAGCACTTTGCAGCCGAGGTGCTCAAGGTCCCAGATATGCTGGTTGAGACGCTCCGGCGGCATGTCGTTGCTGGTGATGCCGAGCACGGCGAGGTCGATCGCCAGATCGGTCTGGTGTGCGCCGGTCACGCCATTGGTCAGGCTTTCCAGAGTGTTGAACGGGGTGACTTCCAGGCCACAGTCTTCCAGCTGATGCTGCAACGCCTGACGGGCCAGTTCGTGGTTCTCCAGCACGGCGACGCGGCGTCCGAGCAACGGCGGAGCGGGCAGGTCTTCGGCGTCGTCGCGGGTTTTCGGCAGGCTCAGGCTGATCCAGAATTCCGAACCTTCGCCCGGCGTGCTGTCGACGCCGATCTCGCCGCCCATCTGTTCGATCAGGCGCTTGGAAATCACCAACCCCAGGCCGGTGCCGCCGGGTTGCCGGGACAGCGAGTTGTCGGCCTGGCTGAAGGCCTGGAACAGCGCGCGCACGTCCTCGTTCGACAGGCCGATGCCGGTGTCCTGAATGCTGATGCGCAGTTGCACGCTGTCTTCATGCTCGTCTTCGAGCATGGCGCGGGCAACGATGGTGCCTTCGCGGGTGAACTTGATCGCGTTGCTCACCAGGTTGGTGAGGATCTGCTTCAGGCGCAGCGGATCGCCGACCAGCGACAGCGGCGTGTCGCGATAGACCAGGCTCACCAGTTCCAGTTGTTTGGCGTGGGCGGCCGGGGCGAGGATGGTCAGGGTGTCCTGGAGCAAATCGCGCAAGTTGAACGGAATGTGGTCGAGCACCAGTTTGCCGGCCTCGATTTTCGAGAAGTCGAGGATCTCGTTGATGATCCCCAGCAGGCTGTCGGCGGATTTTTCGATGGTGCCCAGGTAGTCGAGCTGACGTGGGGTCAACTCGCTTTTTTGCAGCAGATGGGTGAAACCGAGAATGCCGTTGAGCGGCGTGCGGATTTCATGGCTCATGTTGGCGAGGAATTCGGATTTGATCCGGCTCGCCTCCAGGGCTTCCTTGCGCGCCAGGTCCAGCTCGATGTTCTGGATTTCGATGGTTTCCAGGTTCTGGCGCACGTCTTCGGTGGCCTGATCGATGCTGTGCTGCAATTCTTCCTGGGCGTTCTGCAGGGTGCCGGCCATGCGGTTGATGCCGGACGCCAGTTCATCGAGCTCCTGACTGCCGAGCGGCGGCAGGCGGGTTTCCAGGTGACCGTCCTTGAGTTGCGCCACCGCTTGCTTGATCTGGCTCAGCGGCCGATTGATCGTGCGGCCCATGCGCAATGCCAGCAGCGCCGCACCGGCGAGGCCCGCGCCGATCAACAGCAGGCTGGCGAACAGGCTGCGATAACCGCGCAGCAACATGCCGTTGTGGGACAGTTCGAGTTCGACCCAACCCAGCAAGCGGTCAGATTCCTCGGGTATCAGGTCACCGGCCAGGTTGCGGTGCTTGCCGAACACCGGCAGCAGGTAACGCGTCGCATCGTTGCCGCTGCGGCGCAGCATTTGCGAGCCATTGCCCAGCGGCGCCGGATTGAGCATGGTCGGGCCAGCATGCGCCAGCGACGAGCGGTCCGGGGCGAGGAGCGTCACCGCGCGCACATCGGGTGTTTCCAGCGCTTGGGTGGCGATGCGTTCCAGCAGTTCGGTGTCCTTGTGGCTCATGGCCGGCGCGACAAGGGGCGCGAGCTGTTCGGCGATCATTTCGCCACGCTGCATGAGTTGGGTTTGCAGGTCGGATTGCTGCATCCAGGTGAAATAGCCGCCCAGCACCAAGGCCATCAGGCTGGTCGGAAGCAAGGTCAGCAACAGCACGCGGCCTTTTATTCCCAGTTTCTTGAGCACGCCTCTCTCCTGCATCCAGCCATTTAAGAACCTGCGTGTACATCCGGTACACGCCACTTGCGCAGTGTAGCGATTTGCTTGCGGGCAATCCTCGTAAAATTGATGACGTCATTCGTCGGGCAGTCCAGCGCTTTTGCGTGGCTGGCAAACCTTGGGTTGCCCCCGGCGAGGCAATCTTGAATAATCATCAACTGAGAATTATTTGCAGATACTCATGACTCCCATCTCTGTTGGCCATCCCCGAATCCTCTCCATCGAAGACGACCTGGTGCTCGGTGCTTATGTGCACGAGCAACTGGGTCGTAGCGGTTTCCAGGTGACCTGGTGCCAAAACGGCCAGGAAGGCCTGGCGATTGCCCGTGAGCAAGCCTTCGATGTGGTGCTGATGGACATTCTGCTGCCGGGCATGAACGGATTGAACGTGCTGACCCAATTGCGCCAGAGCCATTCCACCCCGGTGGTGCTGATGTCGGCACTGGGCGCCGAAGCCGATCGCATCAGCGGTTTCCGCCTCGGCGCCGATGATTATTTGCCCAAGCCCTTCAGCATGGCCGAGCTGCGCGTGCGCATCGAAGCGATCCTGCGGCGCGTCGCACTGGATCGTCGCCCGGCCGTGGCGCCGGTTGCCTTGGTGGCGGACAGTCTGCGTTTCGACGATGAATGCTTCGAGGTGTTCTATGGCGAACACGCCGCCGGCCTGACCCGCAGCGAGTACCGGTTGCTGGACACCCTCCACCGCAACGGCGATGAGGTGCTGAGCAAAGCCTTCCTTTATCAGCACGTGTTGCAACGGGGTTACGCGGCTCACGACCGCAGCCTCGACATGCACATCAGCCAGATCCGTCGCAAGCTCAAGGCCATCGGCTACACCGAACGGGAAGTGCGCACGGTGTGGGGCAAGGGCTATGTCCTGAGTGCTGACCATGAAGTGGTCTGACCTGCCGGGCAGGCATTCGCTATTCTGGAAACTCGCCTGTCTGCTGGTGGCGTTCTGTCTGCTGATGATCTGGCTGAGCTGGTCCTGGGGCCGCTACATGGAACAGCGCAACCAGTTTCTCTCTGACGAAGCCCGAGGCACTCTGACGCGCTATGCCGCCGAAGCCGAACAGGCATGGGAGCAGGGGCAGAGCGCAGGTGTCGATGCCTGGCTGCAGGAGATGCGACAGCGTGAAAAGGGCTGGGTGGGTGTGATTGGCGGCGATTTGCAGTCGTTGAGCAGCCAATCGCTGACGGACCAGGAAATCCAGCGCCTGACTTTTCTGCGTGGCCTGGACTGGCCCATTCACAAAAAACGCCTGCCGTGGCTGCGCATACCGTTTCCCGGTGACTCATCCGTTGGCAGCGTGGTGATCGAACTGCCCCAGCGGTTCAAGCCGGGGCGCTACCGGGTGTTCTGGCGCGTCATCACCAATGGTGTGATTCCCGGACTGTTCACCTTGCTGTTGTGCGTCGGGCTGTATCGATTGCTGGTCGTGCCCCTCAATCAACTGCGCGAGCAGGCCAATGCGTGGCGCGCCGACCAGTTGGGTGTGCGCCTGTCGAGCCGCACGACCAATCGTTCTGATGAACTGGGTGAGCTTGGCCGCGCGTTCGATCACATGTCCGAGCGCCTGCAAAGCACGGTGGCCCTGCAACAACAGCTGTTGCGCGACCTGTCCCACGAATTGCGCACCCCCTTGAGCCGTTTGCGCGTGGCGAGCGAGGGTGAGCAAAGTCTGGTGCAACTGCGCGAACGCATTGGTCGCGAAGTCGATGGCATGCAACGGTTGGTCGAAGACACGCTGCAACTGGCCTGGCTCGACACCGAGCGCACGCCCTTGCCCGACGAGGCGATCCAGATTCAGGCACTGTGGGAAATGCTCACGGACAACGCCTGCTATGAAAGTTGCTGCCCCACCGAGCAATTGCAGTGCGCGGTGGATTCATCCTGCTGGGTGCGCGGCAATCTCAACACGCTGGCCCAGGCCCTGGAAAACATCCTGCGCAATGCCATTCGCCATTCACCGAAGGGTGGCATCGTGCGTCTGGATGGACGACGTGAAGGCGGTTACTGGCATCTGTGGCTGGAGGATGAAGGGGGCGGGGTGGCTGAAGAGGATCTTGAGCGGATCTTCTCGCCGTTCACTCGACTCGATGGTTCGCGGCCGGGGAATGGCGGGTTCGGGTTGGGGCTGAGCATTGCAAGGAATGCGGTGCAGCGTCAGGGCGGACGGCTTTGGGCTGAAAACACTGGGGCAGGGTTGCGGCTGAACATGCGGTTGGTGGCTGATGACGCCATCGCGAGCAGGCTCGCTCCCACAGTGGATGTGTGCCGACCGCAAATGGTGTGATCAACGCTATTCCCTGTAGGAGCGAGGCTTGCCCGCGAAGAGGCCCTTCGGGTCAGCCCCACGAAAAAGTCTCACCGCTGGTGAGACAATTTTCCTGGACCCACAACCTGATCATTTTCTCCCCAGTGTAAAATCTCGTTCAAAGCTGCGCTGTTCGGTCGCAGCGAAATCCAGCCGGCAAAAGTGTGAGCGCTGCTGACACAAACCCTGTCCCTCGGCACGGGAGTTGTTCAGTTAGAGTTTTGAGGCGCTGCCCAGGTCTATGTTGCGCAGGCAGCAGAGTCCTGAATCAGTCCCTTATTCCCATAAGCCATAAGCACCGCACTTTGCGTGATATGGCCTTCCAACGTTTGCCGGTATGATAGGCGCCCCCGCAGTCTGGATTGCGAATACGCCATGACCTTGCAGTACCCAACCATCGCCGATTGCGTCGGCAACACTCCGCTGGTTCGTTTGCAGCGCCTGCCCGGCGCCACCAGCAATACCCTTTTGCTCAAGCTCGAAGGGAACAACCCGGCGGGTTCGGTCAAGGACCGGCCGGCGCTGTCGATGATTACCCGCGCCGAGTTGCGCGGGCAGATCCACGTCGGCGATACGCTGATCGAAGCGACCTCGGGCAACACCGGGATCGCCCTGGCCATGGCCGCCGCGATCAAGGGTTACAAGATGATCCTGATCATGCCGGACAACTCCAGCGCCGAGCGCAAGGCCGCGATGACGGCGTATGGCGCCGAGCTGATCCTGGTCACCCAGGAAGAAGGCATGGAAGGCGCACGCGACCTCGCTCAGCGAATGGAAGCCGAAGGCCGTGGCAAGGTGCTGGACCAGTTCGCCAACGGAGATAACCCGCAAGCGCACTACACCACCACCGGCCCGGAAATCTGGCGTCAGACCGAGGGCACCATCACTCATTTCGTCAGTTCGATGGGCACCACGGGCACCATCATGGGCGTGTCGCGCTACTTGAAAGAGCAGAACGACAACGTGCAGATCATCGGTCTGCAACCGATGGAAGGCTCGGCGATCCCGGGCATCCGTCGCTGGCCGCAGGAATACCTGCCGAAGATCTACCAGGCCGATCGCGTGGACCGCATCGTCGACATGGCGCAAAGCGAAGCCGAGGACGTGACCCGTCGTCTGGCTCGCGAAGAAGGCATCTTCTGCGGCGTGTCCTCGGGCGGTGCCGTGGCAGCGATGCTGCGCCTGTCCAAAGAAGTTGAAAACGCGGTGATCGTCGCGATCATCTGCGACCGTGGCGACCGTTACTTGTCGACCGGCATTTTCGACGCGCCCAACTGATGGCCAAGCACGAGAGAGGCCTGCGCTTCCAGCCCACCGGCGGCAGCAAGGCCCCGCAAATTCCGACCGGCAAAAAGCAGCGCCTGACTATAGAGCGCCTGGCGAATGACGGTCGCGGTATCGCGTTTTTCGAAGGTCGCACCTGGTTCGTCATCGGCGCATTGGCCGGTGAAGAGGTCGAGGCGCGCGTGTTGGGCGCCCACGGCAAAGTAGTCGAGGCGCGCACCGAGCGTGTGTTCCAGGCCAGCGAACTGCGTCGCCCGGCACCGTGTCCGCATGCCGGTCGCTGTGGCGGTTGCAGCGTGCAACATCTGCCGCACACCGAACAACTTGCCCTGAAACAGCGCATGCTCGCCGAGCAATTGTCGAAGGTCGCCGGTGTCGAGCCCGAAGAATGGGCCGCGCCGTTAAGCGGTCCGGAATTCGCTTACCGCCGTCGCGCCCGTGTAGCGGTGCGCTGGGACATGAAAGCGAAGAAGCTCGAAGTCGGTTTCCGCGCCGCTGGCAGTCAGGACATCGTTGCGATCAACGAATGCACGGTGCTGGTACAGCCCTTGCAACCGATCATGACCCGCTTGCCGGAAATGCTCCGCCGCTTGAGCAAGCCTCAGGCGTTGGGGCATGTGGAATTGTTCAGTGGTTCGTCGTTGGCGGTTTTGCTGCGGCACATGGCGCCGTTGTCCGAATCCGATCTGACGATCCTCAAGGATTTCTGCTCGTTTCATGAAGCTCAATTGTGGCTGCATGGAGAGGGCGAGCCACAACCGGTTCAAGCCGATCAGTCTTTGGGCTATCGCCTTGAACAGTGGGATTTGAACCTGGCGTACCGGCCGGGAGACTTCATTCAGGTCAACGCGGCGGTCAACGAAGCGATGGTTGCCCAGGCGCTGGACTGGTTGAAGCCGACAGCGGATGAGCGCGTTCTCGATCTATTCTGTGGGTTGGGTAACTTTGCCTTGCCGCTGGCCAAGGCGGTTCGCGAAGTGGTGGCAGTCGAAGGTGTGCAGGCGATGGTTGAGCGCGCAGCCGCGAACGCCGCTAGCAACAATCTTCATAATGCGAAGTTTTTTCAGGCCGATTTATCCCAGCCTTTGACCGATGCCGAATGGGCGCGCGAAGGCTTTTGTGCGGTACTCTTGGACCCACCCCGTGACGGTGCTTTCGAGGTGGTGCGCAAGCTCAAGTCGATGGGTGCCGAGCGGTTGGTGTATGTGTCATGCAATCCGGCAACGCTGGCGCGCGACACAGTGGAATTGATCAAGCAGGGCTACCGGTTAAAACGTGCCGGGATTCTCGATATGTTTCCTCAGACGGCGCATGTCGAAGCCATGGCGTTATTTGAAGCGAGTTAGGAAGGCTCGTCTGGTCCGACTGGCCCGCCCGTGCAGCCGCGTACCAGCCCGACGTGGGCTCATGGGCAGCGAAGGTCAGCGATTTGACGCATTGAATCTGCGTCGTAGGGAAGGTAAGCAAGATGGTACAGGTGAGAGCACACCAGCCGATCAACACCGACGGCAGTATCAATCTCGAGGCTTGGCTCGATCATGCGGTCAGTGTCGATCTGGCACTGGATCGCGAAGCCTTGAAAGAAGCCTGCGAGTACGCTCGCGAGGCAGAACAACAAGCCAATGCGGCGAAGAATTTGTGGTCAGAGGGAAACTCCAGTTTCCGCACCGGCCTTGAAATTGCCGAGATCCTCGCCGACCTCAAGCTCGATCAGGATTCGCTGGTCGCCGCGGTCCTGTACCGAGGCGTGCGCGAAGGTCAGATCCAGTTGCCGGCGGTCAGCCAGCGCTTTGGTCCCGTGGTGGCCAAACTCATCGACGGCGTGCAACGCATGGCGGCGATCAGCGACAGCCTGAGCCCGCGTAAATCCATGGTGATGGGCACTCAGGGCCAGGTGGAAAACCTGCGCAAGATGCTCGTGGCCATGGTCGACGACGTGCGTGTCGCGCTGATCAAACTGGCCGAACGCACCTGCGCGATCCGAGCGGTGAAAACCGCCGACGACGAGAAGCGCAACCGCGTCGCCCGGGAAGTCTTCGACATCTACGCGCCGCTCGCCCACCGTCTCGGCATCGGTCACATCAAGTGGGAACTGGAGGACTTGTCCTTCCGCTACCTCGAGCCCGATCAGTACAAGCAGATCGCCAAGTTGCTGCACGAGCGGCGCCTGGATCGCGAGCGTTTCATCGCCGATGTGATGAACCAGCTGAAAGTCGAATTGCAGGCCACCGGCGTCGATGCCGACATCAGTGGCCGGGCCAAACACATCTATTCGATCTGGCGCAAAATGCAACGCAAGGGTCTGGAGTTCAGCCAGATCTACGACGTTCGCGCCGTTCGCGTGCTGGTGCCGGAAATGCGCGACTGCTACACCGCGCTCGGCATCGTCCACACCTTGTGGCGGCACATCCCGAAAGAGTTCGACGACTACATCGCCAACCCGAAAGAGAACGGCTACCGCTCGTTGCACACGGCGGTGATCGGGCCTGAGGGCAAGGTGCTGGAAGTGCAGATCCGCACCCATTCCATGCACGAAGAGGCCGAGCTGGGCGTTTGCGCGCACTGGCGCTACAAGGGCACCGACGTCAAGTCCGGCTCCAACCACTACGAAGAGAAAATCTCCTGGCTGCGTCAGGTGCTCGAGTGGCACGAAGAGTTGGGCGACATCGGCGGCCTGGCGGAACAGCTGCGGGTCGATATCGAGCCGGACCGGGTGTACATCTTCACCCCCGACGGTCACGCCATCGACTTGCCGAAAGGCGCGACACCGCTGGACTTCGCCTACCGCGTGCACACCGAGATCGGTCACAACTGCCGTGGCGCGAAGATCAACGGGCGCATCGTACCGCTCAACTACAGCCTGCAAACCGGTGAGCAAGTCGAGATCATCACCAGCAAGCACGGCACCCCGAGCCGCGACTGGCTGAACCCGAACCTGGGTTACATCACCACCTCGCGGGCACGGGCGAAGATCGTTCACTGGTTCAAATTGCAGGCGCGCGATCAGAACGTCGCGGCCGGTAAAACCCTGCTCGAACGCGAACTCAGTCGCCTTGGCTTGCCGGCGGTGGATTTCGACAAGCTGGCCGACAAGGCCAACATGAAAACCGCCGAGGACATGTTTGCCGCGTTGGGCGCAGGCGATTTGCGCCTGGCGCAACTGGTGAACCTCGCACAGCAACTGGTCGAGCCGGAACGCGGCAACGAGCAGCTGGAACTGATTCCGCGCAAGGCCACCGGCTACAAACCGGGCAAGCGCGGTGACATTCAGATCCAGGGCGTCGGCAACCTGATGACGCAAATGGCGGGCTGCTGCCAGCCGTTGCCGGGCGATGCCATCGTCGGTTACATCACCCAGGGCCGTGGCGTGAGCATTCACCGTCAGGACTGCGCCTCGGTGCTGCAACTGGCCGGTCGCGAGCCTGAGCGGATCATCCAGGTCAGCTGGGGCCCGGTGCCGGTGCTCACCTATCCGGTGGACATCATCATCCGTGCCTACGACCGTTCCGGTTTGCTGCGTGACGTCTCGCAAGTGCTGCTCAACGAGCGAATCAACGTGCTGGCGGTCAACACCCGCTCGAACAAAGAGGACAACACCGCGTTGATGTCCCTGACCATCGAGATCCCGGGGCTGGATGCGCTTGGGCGGTTGCTGGGGCGGATATCCCAGTTGCCGAACATCATCGAAACCCGGCGTAACCGTACGCCGTGAGAAACCTTCACGGAAATTGATGGTGATATCTGTAGGAGCGAGGCTTGCCCGCGAAAACGGTGTGTCAGACATGCAGCTTTCGCGGGCAAGCCTCGCTCCTACAGAGCGTAGAGATTACTAAAAGATGTATTCACTTGAAGATTTGTTGCACCTGATGAGCCGTCTGCGCGACCCGCAGTTCGGCTGCCCGTGGGACATCAAGCAAACCTACGCGACCATCGTCCCGCACACCCTTGAGGAAGCCTACGAAGTCGCCGACGCGATCGAGCGTGGAGACTTCGATCACTTGCAAGGCGAGCTGGGCGATTTGCTGTTCCAGGTGGTTTATTACAGCCAACTGGCCCGGGAAGAAGGGCGCTTCGAATTTGCCGGCGTCATCGACAGCATCACCCGCAAGTTGATCCGTCGTCATCCCCACGTGTTCCCCACCGGCGATCTGTACGCGCCGCTGGATGTTCCGCGTCTGAGTGAAGAGCAGGTCAAGCAGCGCTGGGAAGAAATCAAGGCTGAAGAGCGCGCCGAGAAATCCGCGGCGCCGCAACAACTGTCCTTGCTCGACGACGTGCCCGCCGCGTTGCCGGCGTTATCCCGTTCGGCCAAGTTGCAAAAGCGCGCAGGGCAGGTCGGTTTCGACTGGCCGGATGCGTTGCCGGTGCTGGATAAAGTCCGCGAAGAGCTCGATGAATTGCTCGAAGCCATGGCCGACAACGACTCGGCAGCGATTGCCGATGAAGTCGGTGACCTGCTGTTTTCCGTGGTCAATCTGGCGCGTCATTTAAAGGTCGATCCGGAAACCGCCTTGCGCGGTGCCAACAGCAAATTCGAAAGACGCTTCCGTTTTATCGAACAGGCATTGCGCGACACCCACCGTCCCATAGAAGATTGCACCCTCGAAGAGTTGGACGCCTTGTGGGGCGAAGCCAAACGTCAGGAAAAGAATTTGCCCAGCTGCGGTTGAGCAGTGGCCTAAGTGAGAAATAAGCACCATGAGCATTTCCCTTCGCGACCAGTTGCTAAAGGCAGGGCTGGTCAACCAAAAGCAGGCCAAGCAGGTCGGCAAAGAGAAGCAGAAGCAGCAGCGTCTGGTCCATAAAGGTCAGATTGAACAGGATGACACCCAGCAGCGTCTGGCGCAGGAAGCACTGGCCGAGAAGGTCAAGCGTGACCAGGAGCTGAACCGTCAGCAGCAAGAGAAAGCCGAGGCCAAGGCCCGTGCCGCGCAGGTCAAGCAATTGATCGAAGTCTCGCGCCTGCCGAAGCTGACCACCGAGGACTACTACAACTTCGTTGACGACAAGAAGGTCAAGCGCCTGTCGGTCAACGCGCTGATGCGCAACAAGCTCAGCAACGGCTCGCTGGCGATCGTGCACCATGCCGGCGGCTACGAAGTGATCCCGCGTGAGGCGGCCCTGAAGATCCAGGAACGCGATCCGCAGCGCATCGTGCAGCTGAATGTGCAGACCGAAGAAGCGGCGGCTGAAGACGATCCGTACGCGGCCTATCAGATTCCTGATGATCTGATGTGGTAAGCGGTTAACGACTGCTACAACGACAAACCCCGCTCATGGCGGGGTTTGTCGTTTTCAATGCTGTCGTTGCTTATGCGGATCGGAGCTCTCGTTGTTGCTCCAGTGTTTCCAGTTCGGCCTTGTAGCTGTGGGCGTCGGTTTCGGAGTGGAACATCCCAACCAACATGCCTTGTTGGTGCACGTCCCAGATCCGGATGCCGGCGGCTACGCCTTCGTGGGATTTATGTGAATCGTCGCGTTCAGTTACTTTTACAGTCATCTGCTAGCTCCAATCTCTGTGATATCTGCAGCAAGGCGTGTGCAGGACTCAGTTATATATTTGGTTAGCTTGCTAAGTAAACGACTGCGTTTGGTAACGCACTCTTGCCAATTCTGTAAAAGTGCTGCAGCCCGCGTAATACGCGACATTCGGTCGCAGGGCTTTGAGCTTCATGACAAAAGCTTCATGTTTCCAGCAAACAAAGCCTGTAGGAGCCGGCTTGCTGACGATGAACGATAACGCAATGCGTCTGAACAACCGCGTCGACTGGATCGCCAGCAAGCCGGCTCCTACAGAAGAAATCGCGGTGAATTTATTTTCTTCAGACAAAAAAACGCCCCGAACCAGTCGGGGCGTTTTTGTGTGCAGCGTAGCGGCGGGGTATTACTTACCCTGCCAGCGCTTCAGTACCAAAGTAGCGTTGGTACCACCGAAGCCGAAGCTGTTGCTCATCACGGTGTTGAAGGCGACGTCTTCGCGAGTCTTGGTCAGGATCGGCATGTCTGCCACTGCTGGGTCCAGCTCGTCGATGTTGGCGGAACCCGCCATGAAGTTGCCTTCCATCATCAGCAGGCAGTAGATCGCTTCGTGAACGCCAGCGGCGCCCAGGGAGTGACCGGACAGGCTCTTGGTAGAGCTGATGGCCGGAGCCTTGTCGCCGAATACCGCACGCACGCCTTCCATTTCCTTGGTGTCGCCGACCGGAGTCGAGGTCCCGTGGGTGTTGAGGTAGTCGATAGGTGCGTCAACGGTGGACATGGCCATCTGCATGCAACGGATGGCGCCTTCACCGCTTGGGGCAACCATGTCGTAGCCGTCGGAGGTCGCGCCGTAGCCAACGATTTCCGCGTAGATTTTCGCGCCGCGAGCCAGAGCGTGTTCCAGCTCCTCGACTACCACCATGCCGCCACCGCCGGCGATGACGAAACCGTCACGCTTGGCGTCGTAGGCGCGGGAGGCCTTTTCCGGGGTTTCGTTGTACTGGGTGGACAGTGCGCCCATGGCGTCGAACAGGAACGACTGGCTCCAATGTTCTTCTTCACCGCCGCCGGCAAATACGATGTCCTGCTTGCCCAACTGGATCTGCTCGACCGCAGTACCGATGCAGTGAGCACTGGTGGCGCAGGCGGAGGAGATCGAGTAGTTCACGCCCTTGATCTGGAACGGCGTGGCCAGGCAGGCGGAAACGGTGCTGCCCATGGTCCGCGTCACGCGGTATGGACCAACGCGCTTCACGCCTTTCTCGCGCAGGATGTCCAGCGCTTCCATCTGGTTCAGCGTGGAGGCGCCACCGGAACCGGCGATCAGGCCGGTACGCGGGTTGGAGACTTGCTCATCGGTCAGACCGGAGTCGGCGATGGCGTCTTTCATGGCCAGATAGGCGTAAGCCGCCGCGTGGCCGACGAAGCGATAGATCTTGCGATCGATCAGTTCTTCGAGGGGAAGGTCGATGGAGCCGGAAACCTGGCTACGCAGACCCATTTCGGCATATTCCGGGTTGAACCGGATGCCAGGGCGGCTTGCACGCAGGTTAGCGGAGACGGTCTCTTTGTCATTGCCCAGGCACGAAACGATGCCCAGACCAGTGATAACGACGCGGCGCATGCGGATAACCCTTAGAAGTTGTCAGTGGAGGTGAAAACGCCGACCCGGAGGCCTTCGGCGGTGTAGATCTCGCGACCGTCGACAGTCACCGAACCATCGGCGATGGCCAGGTTCAGCTTGCCTTTGAGGACGCGCTTGATATGAATGTTATAGGTCACTTTCTTCGCGGTCGGCAGAACCTGACCAAAGAACTTCACTTCGCCCGAACCCAGGGCGCGGCCACGGCCCGGCAGGCCTTGCCAGCCGAGGAAGAAACCGACCAGTTGCCACATGGCGTCGAGGCCCAGGCAGCCTGGCATCACCGGGTCACCTTCGAAGTGACAGGCGAAAAACCACAGATCCGGAGTGATATCCAGCTCGGCGACCAATTCACCTTTGCCGTACTTGCCGCCTTCTTCGCTGATCAGGGTGATGCGATCCACCATCAGCATGTTCGGGGCGGGCAGTTGCGCGTTACCTGGGCCGAACAGCTCACCGCGACTGCAGCGCAGCAGGTCTTCCCGAGTAAAGGCGTTTTGTTTGGTCATGCGAGCTCCTCAATAGTCCCATGCGGCAGGTGGGGCAAATCTTCCCGACCGATCGAAGCGTTCATGCCTCGAATCGGCAGCCTACTCATAGACTATTGCGTTGTGGTGAAAGTCACAGCACCAAGGACATGAATGTACACTTGTGCACTGAAATTATTATTCAAGCCCCTTTTCGGGCCTGTTCGGGTGCCTAAGACTGCCGCACTTTCGCCTTTCACGCCAGTCGCAGATGGTCGAAAGGCCTGCACTACTGCACCCATCGCTGCAGAATCTGCTGCAGATCAGTGCGTTTGAAGGGCTTGGCCAGGTAATCGTTCATTCCCGCCGATAAACAGGCTTCGCGGTCGCCCTGCAAGGCGTTGGCGGTCAGCGCGATGATCGGCAGGTCAGTGCAGCCGGGCAATTGGCGGATCTGGCGGGTGGCCTCGTAGCCGTCAATGATCGGCAGTCGGCAGTCCATCAGAATCGCTTCGAAAATCAGACTTTCGGCACTTCGCACCGCTTGAGCGCCATCGGTGGCGACGCTGACAGTAAAGCCCAGACTGCGCAACATTGCTTCGATAACGGTCTGGTTGACCGGGTTGTCCTCGACCAACAGCACATTGCGTCCTTCACCGTCACCGCTGCCGGTCGGTGTGCGCGGTGTCAGTACCGGCAGCTTCTGTTTATACAGCGCCAGCGGGATTTCCAGGGTGAACACCGAGCCGCGACCTTCCTCGCTCTGGGCGCGCAAGGTTCCGCCCATGCGTTCTGCCAGGGTGCGGGCAATCGGCAGTCCCAGCCCGGTGCCGCCGTAACGCCTTGAAATAGAACTGTCGGCCTGCTGGAACGCGTTGAACATCAATTCCAGGCTTTCGGCCGAGATACCAATCCCGCTGTCGCGCACGGTGCAGGTGAACCACAACAGTTCGTGATCCAGCGACTGCCACTGCGGCTCGATGCTGACGCGTCCTTTTTCGGTGAACTTCAGCGCATTGCCCACCAGGTTCACCAGGATTTGCCGGATCCGCGTCGGGTCGCCCTGCACCTGCAAGTCACGCATGTCCTCGGGAATCAGCAACGCCAGGTCGAGCCCGCGTTGTATCGCGCTGTGCGAGAACGACTGGGCGCAACTGCCGATCAGGTCCGCGAGGTTGAACGGGATGTGCTCCAGTTCCAGCTCTGAACGTTCAATGCGCGAGAAGTCGAGAATGTCGTTGATGACTTTGAGCAAGTGTTCGGTGGACTCCGAGGCCAGCGCCGCGTACTCGACCTGCTCCGCGGTCATATCGGTGGTTTCCAGCAGTTGCAGCATGCCGAGCACGCCATTCATCGGTGTGCGCAATTCATGGCTCATCATCGCCAGGAAGTCCGATTTGGCGTTGTTGGCTTTTTCCGCCTCTTCGCGCGTCTGGATCAACTGCGCCATGGCCTGATGCTGTTCGCGGCTGGCCTGTTCCAGACCGCTGGCGAGGTTGTTGATGTGCTGCGACAGCGCGCCGAGTTCGGTGTCGTCGACAATCGGCAATGGCGTTTTGTAGTCGCCGCTCTGGATCGCCTTGACCGCGTTGCCGATGTCGCGGATCGGCTGCGACAGGCTGCCGGCCAGGCGCCGGGCAATCAGGAAGGTGAACAGCAAGGCGAACAGCGCGAGGACACCGGCCTTGAAGAGGATTTCCTGTTGGCGCTTGCTGAAGGCGTCGTTCGACAGGCCGACGATCACCCGCCCCAGATAATCTTCGGCGGGGGCGGCGCCAGTGACTTTGCCACCCTGGAAGAAATCATTGTGCAGTGCGATGCGTTGCAAGCGCACCGGCGCCTGGAACACTTCGACCTGTTGCGAGCGGGTGTAGGTTTCCGAGGGGTGCTCGACGTACACCAGAATCCGGTTGGCGCTGTCCTGGACTTCCAGAAAGCGCACATTGGGCGTGGCCAGGGTGGCCTTGAGCAAACTTTCAAGCACCTCGTTGTTGCCGGAAATCACCCCGTACTCGGCGGCCGGCGCCAGTTGGTTGGCGATCAGTTGGCCGGTGTGATTGAGCTCCTGACGCAGGTCCTGGATCCGCACGAAGGTGAAGAAACTGATCAGCAGCAAGGTCAGCAGCAGGGCAGGGCCGAGGCTGATGATCTGGGTTCGCGTGTTGATGTCCCAACGACGACGGAAAGTCATGGGCGGCGTTCTCCTTCGGCCAGCTGTGTTGCGACCAACGCTTCATTAATCTGTTCAATGCCTAACGAACGAGCCACTTGTGGGTTACTCAACACTTTGAAGCGATTGGCGTAGTGCGTGCGCGGCCACGTGGCCGGTGGCCGGTCGAGCAGATCGTCGAGAATCGCCAGCCAGTCACTCTGGTCGCTGTAGGTGCTGGTCAGGCTTCCGGCCTTGACGAACCCGGCGTTGGGGCCGATCAGTGCGGTTTGCCGTGTGTAGCTGCTGAGCAGCAGGTTTTTCGCGGTTTTGGGGTTGTACAGGTCGGGATCGTCGAGGCCCAGCAGCACGTCACTGTTTTTCAGCAGTGTCTGCAACGGTCGGCTGTCATGGGTATTGTCCCAGCGCTCGGTGACGATTTCGAAACCCAGGGGCTTGGCGATCTCGCGCAGTTCGCCCAGGAGAAATTCGCTGTGGCTGTCGTAAAGCACCCCGACCCGTTTGACCTGAGGCAACAGGATTCGGGTCAGGCGTAATTGCCGATCCAGCGGCGGGTCGCTCCACAACAGGCTCAAATGCGCCGGCACGGTTGCCCCCAGGCGTTGGCGGGCTTGCAGGCGGCTGATGCGCAGCACCAGCGTCGCCGGGCCTCGGGCGTCTTGCAGGCGCCAGTCGAGGCTCGGCAGATCCAGCAGGATCAACCGGGTGCCGGCGGGCAATTTGTCCGGTGTCGGCAGATTGGCCAGTGGCTGAAAGCGAACGTTGTCAGCCGGGCGCAGGTCGCTCAGGGCCTTGGCAAACGACTGCATGCCCGGGCTGTCGTCGGCGCCGGTCAGCAGAATTTCGGCAGCGTTGACCGAAAGGCTACCCAGCCACCCGGCAAACACCAGGCACAACCCGGCCAGCAGGTGGCCAGGGTTTGGCATCATCCGTGATAGAGAGCGCAACATTTAGAACGCCAGCTCCGCGCTGAAGTAGAGCACTCGCCGCTCGTCATAGCGGTTGTCGATGAACGTCGTGGGTTGATTGTCCAGGCGCTGTTGAAGCACGCCGGCCAGTTCCAGGCTGGCCTTGCCCAGGCCAACGCGCTTGGCGATGCGCGTGTCGACCCGCTCAAAGCGATAGCCGTTGAGCGCGTCGTCACCATAGTAGAAGAGCGCACTGTTCCAGCCGTGGCCCCAATCGCGCAGCCAACCGGCGGAGCCACTGTTGCGCGCGGTCTGTTGCGCATCCAGCGGGTTGCTTGCCTCGGCATCGACATAGGCGTAGGTCAGGCGCAAGCGATCGGCACTGCTCAGGCGCCAGTCGAGCTGGGTTTCCGTACCGGTGAAGCGCGAGCTGTTGGCGTTGCTGGCGATGTACTGATTGTTGCGTAGCGGTTCGCTGATCATGCCGGTGATTTCGTCGTGAAACACCTTCACGTCCACCGCCAGCCTCCACTCGGCGAAGTAGCCGTTGTAGCCCAGTTCCCGCGAGCGCATGTGTTCCTGGTCGAGATTGCCGGGACCGCGGGTCTTGACGAAATAGCGGGCGCTGTTCTGGCCGTAGGCAGCGGGTTGCAGGTTGGTCACCCGGTAACTCCAGTTGACGTTGTTCTCGAACATGTCCGGCGAGCGGATGGCTTCCGAATACACCGCACGCAAACCGTGGCGCGGAGTGATCAGATAGTTGACCGCCACGCGCGGCGTCAGCGAGCTGCCGATCAATTGCGTGTCTTCGAACATTGCACCGCCCTGTAACAGCCAGTGTTCGCTTGCGCGCCACTCGAGCTGGCCGAACGCGCGCCATGTCGTGTCGTCGAGCGTGCCATTGAAGTAGGTCTCGGAATCTGCCCGGTCGTAACGATAGTTCAGGCCGCTGACCAGTCGCAGACTGTCGGACAGGCTGAGGGTGTCTTGCAGTTCGAGGTCGTAGCGCGTCTCGCGGGTGCTCTGGTCGATGTCGCCGCACAAGGTTTGGCGGGCGCCGTTGCGCCACTGGTCGAGCACTTTATTCGCCAAGGCTTGTTCTGCCGGCGTGCCGGACGGTGCGCCGAGGCCGACGTAACGCTCGATATTGCGCGCCAGGCGCTCGGTGTAATTCGGATTGAGCTGCCAGAGCTCGGTCAGTTCAGGGCTGAACGAAACCTCGGCGTCGCAGGCGCGCCAGGTCTGCTGACGATCCCAGTGCTGGGCCGAGCCCTGGATATAAAGGCTGTGATCAGGATTAACATCGAGGTTCCAGCGCAGGGAACCGGCATAGTCCTTGGCCACAACGTCGGAATTGTTCCCGGCGGCGGTAATCCCCGAAAACACCGGGCGGTAGGTATAAGGTCGCTGGTTGCTCCCATCCTTGGCATTCAATTGCCAATCGAGGCTTTGCTGTTCGTTGAGCGCCTGGCTGACGGCGAGGTTGAAACGGTTCAAGCGGCGGCTGTCGCGGTAATCGGCGCCGCGGCGGTCCGAGTCAAAGCCGTCGTCCTGCTGGCCGGACAGCGACAGGCGCATGTCGCCACCGTCCCAACCCACGCCCTGACTGGCGTAAAAGTCATCGATGCCGCGCTGACCACGGGTGACTTTGACCCGCGTACCATGGCTGTCGGCCGGGTTGCGGGTGATGATGTTGACCACCGCCATCAACGCATTGGCGCCATAGCTGACCGTGTTCGGGCCGCGGAAAACCTCGATGCGCTCGATGTCTTCCATGGCCACCGGAATGTCGCTCCAGTCGACCGTGGCCAGGCCGGCGCGGTACACCGAGCGCCCGTCGATCAGCACCTGCATGCGCCGCGCTTCGCTGGCGTTGGTGCCGTGATAGTTCACCGCCGCCTGATTGCCGCTGATGTTGCCGACCATCATCCCCGGCACCAGTCGCAGCAATTCACTGATGTCACGGGCGCCACTGGCGTTGATCAGTTCGCTGTCGATCACCGTCATGCTTCCCGGAACCGCCGCCGGCGACTGTTTAAGACGCGTAGCCGTCAGCACTTGCGGCACCGGCTCGTTGTCGAGAAACAGGTCGTCGGCCAGCAATGGCGGGCTGAATATCAGCGCCAGGACCAGCGGTGAGCGAGGTGCAGCGGGGCCAAACGACACAACACATCCTTGATAGCGATTAATGGGCGCGCATGTTAACCGAGCGGGTCGACTTTTTCAGTCACGATGCCGGCATTTTCCTCGGATTTATCAGTCTTCTTTCTACAAGTGCCGGTAATTGACGCGGGGGCTGGCCGCCACTGGGCCGCTCCGTATAATGCCGACATCGCCATTGGTATGGATTAACGGATTGCATATGACTGAACAGCGCCCAATTGCGGTCCTGGGAGGCGGAAGTTTTGGTACCGCCGTGGCTAATCTGCTGGCCGAGAACGGGCATCAGGTCCGGCAGTGGATGCGTGACCCCGAGCAGGCCGAGGCCATTCGGGTCAATCGCGAGAATCCGCGTTACCTCAAGGGCATCAAGATTCTGCCGGGAGTGGAAGCGGTCACCGACCTGCAAGCCACGCTGGACGCCTGCGATCTGTGTTTTGTCGCGCTGCCTTCCAGCGCGCTGCGCGCGGTGCTGGTTCCGCACGCCGATCGCTTGAGCGGCAAATTGCTGGTGAGCCTGACCAAAGGCATCGAAGCCCACACCTTTAAACTGATGAGCGAGATCCTCGAAGAAATCGCCCCGCAAGCGCGCATCGGCGTGCTGTCCGGCCCGAACCTGGCCCGTGAAATCGCTGAGCACGCGCTGACCGCCACGGTAGTCGCCAGCGAAGACGAAGAACTCTGCCAACGGGTCCAGGAAGCGCTGCACGGGCGCACCTTTCGCGTGTACGCCAGCGCCGACCGTTTCGGCGTGGAGTTGGGCGGGGCGCTGAAAAACGTCTACGCGATCATCGCCGGCATGGCGGTGGCGCTGGGCATGGGCGAAAACACCAAGAGCATGCTGATCACCCGGGCGCTGGCGGAAATGACCCGCTTCGCGGTGAATCAGGGCGCCAACCCCATGACCTTTCTGGGACTGGCCGGGGTGGGGGACTTGATCGTCACCTGTTCGTCGCCGAAAAGCCGTAACTACCAGGTTGGCTTCGCCCTCGGTCAGGGCTTGAGCCTGGAAGACGCGGTGACACGCCTGGGCGAAGTCGCCGAAGGTGTGAACACCCTGAAAGTGCTCAAGGCCAAGGCCCAGGAAGTTGGTGTCTATATGCCGCTGGTCGCCGGGCTGCACGCGATCCTGTTCGAAGGGCGCACGCTGAATCAGGTCATTGAACTGCTGATGCGTGGCGAACCGAAAACCGACGTCGACTTTATTTCCACCAGTGGTTTTAACTGATCACGCTTTTAAAACAGGCAGGGAATTGCACATGAACGATCCGAAAGTAGAAGCCAAGTACGAATCCATCCTGCTGCGGGTGTTGTGGATGATCGTCTTCCTGCTGGTCTGGCAGGTGGCGCAGTTCATCCTCGGCGCCGTGGTGCTGGTGCAACTGGTCTATCGTTTGATCTATGGCGCCCCGAGCGCCAGCCTGATGAATTTCGGCGACAGCCTGAGCCAGTTCCTGGCGCAGATCGGTCGTTTCGGCACGTTTCACAGCGACCAGAAACCCTGGCCGTTCGCTGACTGGCCGACGCCGCGTACACCGGAAGGTGAAGCGCCACACGTCGTGGCGCCTGCGCCGCATCCGGCCCGAGATGAGGAACCCAAACTATGAAACTCTGGGTATTGCGTCATGGGGAAGCCGAGCCTTACGGCTCGCGTCCGGACTCCGAACGGACATTGACTACCCACGGTCGTGAAGAAGTGCTGCGCAGTGCTGCGCGGTTGATGGGGCAGCCCGTCACCGCGATCTATGCCAGCCCTTACCTGCGAGCGCAGGAAACTGCGCAACTGGTCCGTGAGGCTCTGGGCTTCGAACCGGAGATTCGTACAGTCGACTGGCTGACCCCGGAAACCGACCCGGACAAAGTGGCCGAGCAGTTGGTGTCGGTGAGTGACGTCCTTTTGGTCAGTCACAATCCGCTGGTGGGTAACTTGTTGAGCTACCTGCAACATGGCGCCGGCTATCCACCGGAAAAAGTCAGCACCGCCGGCCTGGCCGAACTTGAGCACAATGAGTTGTTGATCGGATCGATGAAGCTCAACAGCCTCAAACACCCGTAACGATTATTTTGCTTTTGTAGGAGCGAGGCTTGCCCGCGAAGCTTTTAGCGCCTTCTAGGGCCCCTTCGCGGGCAAGCCTCGCTCCTACAGTGTTCGGCGCCGTAACTGATTTTTTGTAATGAAATAGTCAACCAAGCAATCGCTTGGTTGACTACGCTTGCTCCAGACCAAAAATAAAGGAGCGAGTCGCATGTCTGCTGCTTTTCGTTTGCCGCTGGACGTCTTCTACGAGCGCGAATCCCGTCATCCCCGCCAGCGCTTTCTGGTCCAGCCCACGGGTGGTGGCCAGGTCGAGACCCTGACCTGGGAAGACGTCGGCCATCAGGCTCGCTGCGCCGCGCACTGGCTGCGCGCCCGTGAACTGCCGCAAGGCAGCCACATCGCCCTGATCTCGAAAAACTGCGCCCACTGGATCATCGCCGACCTGGCAATCTGGATGGCCGGGCATGTGTCGGTGCCGTTGTACCCGAACCTCACTGCCGAATCCGTCGCGCAAGTACTTCAACACTCCGAAGCGGCGCTGGCGTTCATCGGCAAACTCGACGACTGGCCCGGCATGTCCCGCGGGGTCAATCCCGACTTGCCGACCATCAGCCTGCCGTTGCACCCGCCGGGCACCTTCGATTTCAGTTGGGCCGACCTGCAAGCCTGCTCACCGATCCAGGACGACCCCAAACCTGCCGCTGACCAACTGGCGACCATCATTTACACCTCCGGCACCACCGGCATGCCCAAAGGCGTCATGCACAGCTTCGGTAATCTGGGGTTCGCCACCACCCGTGGCACGCAGTTGTTCGGCCTCAATGAGTCGGATCGATTGCTGTCTTACCTGCCGTTGTGCCACGTCGCCGAACGCATGTTCGTCGAACTGGCGTCTATCTACACCGGGCAAACCGTGTTCTTTGCCGAGAGCCTCGACACCTTCCTGACTGATTTGCAGCGTGCGCGGCCGACTGCGCTGTTCGGCGTGCCACGCATCTGGACCAAATTCCAGATGGGCGTGTACGGCAAGATCCCGGCAAAACGCCTCGACTTCCTGCTCGGGCTGCCCTTCATCGGCAAACGGGTAGGGCACAAAGTGCTCGCCGGGCTGGGGCTGGACGCCTTGCGCGTCGCGTTGTCCGGCGCCGCGCCGGTGCCGCAGACGTTGTTGCTGTGGTACCGCAAACTCGGGCTGGACGTGCTGGAGGTCTACGGCATGACCGAAAGCTGCGGGTATTCCCACATCGGCCGGCCCGGCGACAACAAACCGGGCTGGATCGGCAAGCCTTGCCCCGACGTTGAAGTGCGGATCGCCGAATCGGGCGAGGTCTTGGTGCGCAGTGGCGCAACCATGCTCGGGTATTTCAAGGAACCGGAAAAAACCGCCGACACCATCACCGAGGACGGCTTCCTGCGCACCGGTGACAAGGGCGAACAGGACGCCGAAGGCAACCTGCGCCTGACCGGTCGCCTGAAGGAAATCTTCAAGACCAGCAAAGGCAAATATGTGGCCCCGGCGCCGATCGAAAATCGTTTGGCGGTGCATTCACGCATCGAGCAAGTGTGCGTGGTCGGCGATGGGTTGAGCGCGCCGCTGGGGTTGTGCGTGCTCTCGGCAGTCGGGCAGCAGGACGCCGGCGGAACCGCGCGTGCAGGCCTGCATTCAAGCCTGGAAAAACTGCTCGAAGAGGTCAACGGCGCCCTCGACAAACATGAGCGCCTGCGCCGGCTCGTTGTCGTCAAAGACAGCTGGGCCGTGGAAAACGGCTTCCTGACGCCAACCCTGAAGATCAAGCGCAACGTGATCGAAGCGGCTTACGGCCCCCGGTTCGAAGAATGGAGCGAGCATAGCGAAGCGGTGCTGTGGCAGGATTGAGCCACGAACAAAACCAACAAAGGATGTGTGCAATGAGTTTGTGGCGTACCACTCCCAACATCGAGCAGTTGAACGCAACTCAGAAAAACACCATCGGCGAAGTGCTGGATATCCGCTTCGAAGCCTTCGACGAAGAGTCCCTGACCGCGAGCATGGTCATCGACCACCGCACTCACCAGCCTTATGGTTTGCTGCACGGTGGTGCCTCGGTGGTGTTGGCCGAAACTGTCGGCTCCATGGCCAGTTACCTGTGCATCGATGCCAGCAAGTTTTACTGCGTGGGCCTTGAGATCAATGCCAACCATTTGCGGGGGCTGCGCAGCGGACGGGTGACGGCGGTGGCCAAGCCGATTCACATCGGGCGCACGACCCATGTCTGGGACATTCGGTTGACCAGCGATGAGGGCAAGGCCAGTTGTGTGTCGCGGTTGACCATGGCGGTGGTGCCGTTGGGGGAGAGCCCGCCGGCTCGATAATCCTTTCGAACCGGGTCTCGACTGACAGCTTCAGACTTCACTAAACGCTATGGCGCCGGATGATACTTCGGCTGCCTGATCTAGACATCTCTGACTGGACGTCTGGACTGATGTTATCTGCGACTTGCGGATTAAATACACTGTATCCGTCTAGAACGGCTGGCATGACCACAGCTCGATAGTCAGCGAGCCCGATGAAGGCACCGGCGATGGCTCCACTTAGCATGTTCACCGAATCCCCGCGTTCGGCGGCACCCAGGCCGGTGATGCTGGCCGTCGCAGTTTCAACCGCGGTATTCACGCCGAAAATGAACAGGCTGGAGGCAATCCTGCCGGTCGTCCCTAAGGCTGTATCGAGGAGCGGTGGACTCTGAATCGGCGAAGTACCGGCTGAATAGTTTGTTTCTGGATGATTTCCCCGCAGCCACGTGCCGACAACGCCATCCGCCCCCTCAATCAAAGGACCTAGCCAGCTGCGAATGGAATCTGGGACAAATCGACCGAACGCGCCATTGAGTGTGTTAGTTACCGCATAGGCCAAGACTGTTCGATGAACGGTCGGCGCCCGATCTCCCAGGCTGACATCGCCCCAGGGAAAGTTTGCTCCATGCCCCCTGAGTATCTGTTGTAAGAGTTCTCGAGTGACAGCGCCTACCGTTGCGCCTATTCGGTTGATGGCTGTCTGGTTCAGTTCTACCTCTGATTCGTCCGTTGAATCACTGTCATGACTCAACGCGGCCGGTGAAGTGCCTATCAAAACGCCACCGATGGCACCGAATACCATTGCGTTACGATGAAACCGTGCAGCCAAACCACCACCGACAATCCCGACGGCAATCCCATCAAGCAGGCCCGCGGTTGTCTCCAGTGCAGCGTTGGTAGCACGACTGGCGGGCAAGGTGTTCAACGCCGCAATGGTCGACATTTGCACCACGCCGGACATACCCCTGGAAACGAAATCACGCACAAAGGCAGATGAAGACGCATCGCGCAGGTTACTGGTTTGTAGCGTGTGGTCATCTATCAGTCCGGCGATATCTACATGCCCCACCGGATTTGCGTGAACCATCGCATACAGATTCAATCCGTCCGCGGTCCCCGCAGGATCCGCACTCAGCCACCGCTGACACCAAGGCATGTAGTAACGAAACCCGTAGTAATACAAACCCGTGGCATCCCGTTCCTGCCCTGAATAACGAATGGTTTTGTAACTGGCTTCCAGCTTGCTGCGCCCCGCCCACCAGCAGGTTCCACCGTACGGGTAGTAGCTTTCCCACGTGATCAATCGCGCAGCTTCATCCAGCTCGACGGTGCTGGACTTCAGATGATCGGTGAAGCTGTAGCGATGCTGGTCCTGGGGAATGCCTGACGCAGGTTTTTTCTCCCAATGAAGTATCTGCACCTTGCCGCGCCCGGCCTCCACCGTGATGACATGAAGGATTTCGTCAGCGCACGAGCGAATTTCCACACCCGGCAGGTAGCGGGTTTCGTGGGTGCGGGTCAACGTGCCGGTGTAGGCCTGACGGATCTTTCGCAGGCGTTGGCCGCTACCGTCATAGAGGTAAATCTCGGTGTCGTCGGGCTCGTCCTCACGCACCACTCGATCGATCTGGCGCAATTGGTTGCGCAAATCCCACAGCAAGTCTTGTCCCGGTTGCAGGGTCACGCGGTTGCCGTTCAGGTCGTAACTGGCGGCAATGTCATTGTCGTCGGGTAACTCGCCATTGCTCTTTTGAGGCAGGCTGCGATTGCTGGAAGCGGCGATGGCTGTACGTTCGGTGCGGCTGGCACTGTCGGCCTGATGCTGCATGACTTCCAGGTTGCCGGCGGCATCGTAGGTGTAAATACGCGTGTAATTTTCCAGTTGCCCGGGGTCGGGCGCAGATTGGAACGCCGGTAACTGCGGCCCGCCGCCGGCATTGCGAAGCTGTCGGCCGGTGGCGGCTATCAGTCGGTAAAGGCTGTCATAACGGTAGCGATGGGTGTGTTCGATCCGCTGATTGCGGTGATAGCGAGTCGGGTCGGCAGTGTCGGTCAGGCCAGTGATATTGCCTGTGGCGTCGTACTCGTAAGTCAGGTCCTGGATCGCAGGTTGATCTGGCACGTAAGCCTTCAGCTGTTCCAGGCGCCCGTCTTCAGGGCGAAAAGTCGCACACGAAACAACGCCATTCCCTGCACGTTGCCGCTCGACCTGACCGAAAGCGTTGTACCGGATGTCACTGACCAGGGTTTTTTCCTCGGTCTGCCCGGCCAGTGTCAGGCGAACTTCTTTCAGCTCGGCTGCACGGGTCTGAATGAACGCTTGAGTATTACCTTTTGCGTCGGTCTGCCTGATGGGGTCGCCCACGGCGTTGCAGTGAAGGCGAGTGATCGCTGGGTCATCCTCCAGAAAACCATCGCGTTCGCTCTCCGTCGCAGGCCAATCCACGGACCATTGCGGATCTTCGACAAAAGTTCGGCTGTGTTGCAGCGGTGTGCCGCCAATGCCGAACGAGAGGTTGTGCAAAGTGCCTGCGGTGTCGTCCTGGCGAATCAGTTGACCACACCGGTTAAGGCTTTCATCGGCGCTGGCAGCGGCGTAGGCAAACCTTGCGATGCAGCGTTGCGCTTCACCGTGGGCGCTCTCGAATGAAGCGATTGGCCGGCGCTGCCCGTCGTAGTGCAGGCGGCTATGGGTGAGCTTCTGATCCCATCCTTCGACGCCTTGTCCGTCCTCGCCGAGCAAGCCCAGGCGCCAGCCGGCATCACTGTTTTCGGACAACAACAGGGCGCCCGACAGGCTGAACGCGTTGATTTGATTGGCGGCGCTCTGGCCTGCCTGATGTAAACGAAACAACCGTGGATCGCGGCTCAGCACGGCACGCCCGGCAACATCGTGGACCTGCTGGGTGATGCAGCTTTCGACTGCAGAATTGTCGCGGCGGTGATACGCCACGGCACGTACACCCAGACCGCGGGAGTCGATCACTGCAATAGCGGGCGTGTTGGCGTGGGTCATGACAGGCATTGCCCGAAGCTTGGCGACAGTGCTCTTATCCGCGTCATGAGGATTGACTGTCAACTGTCATAAATAACAGGTCCGACCCAACGTGCCGCTCATAGCCACGGCACGACTGTCATCATTCCTGGCAGTTACGGTCATTGCGGTTCCCGGTGGGCTTGCGGACAATCAGGTTCTGTTTTTCGTTTGATGGAACGACCGGTATGTCGCAGCAGATATTTTTCGCCCACGCCAATGGGTTCCCCTCCGGGACCTACGGCAAGTTGTTCGCGGCGCTGGCGCCCGAGTATCAGGTGACGCATCTGGAGCAGCACGCCCATGACCCGCGTTTCCCGGCGGATGACAACTGGCACAACCTGGTGGACGAGCTGATTCATCACCTCAAGCAACAGGCGGAACCGGTGTGGGGCGTCGGCCATTCCTTCGGCGGCGTGCTGCACCTGCATGCGGCATTGCGTTGTCCCGAGCTGTATCGCGGCGTGGTGATGCTCGATTCACCGGTGCTGACCCGCGCCGATCAATGGGTGATCCTTGCGGCCAAGCGTTTCGGTTTTATCGACCGCCTGACCCCGGCCGGCCGCACATTGGGGCGTCGCGAAGAGTTCGCCGATATCGAGAGTGCCCGCCGTTATTTCGCCGGTAAAACGCTGTTTCGTGGTTTCGACCCTGAATGTTTCGACGCTTACCTGCAACACGGCCTGCATCAGGTCGGCGACAAACTGCGTCTGCGTTTCGACCCCGCCACGGAAATCAGCATCTACCGGGGCGTTCCCCACACCAGTCCCGGTCGCGCACGGCAATTGAAAGTGCCGCTGGCGGTGGTGCGAGGGCACAAAAGCCGCGTGGTGATGCGCCATCACGCCAATTCTGTCGGGCGCATGCCGTTGGGCGAATCCCTGACCATGCCCGGCGGCCACATGTTTCCCCTTGAACGTCCCCAGGACACCGCCACGCTGCTGAAAAACCTGTTCAGCCGCTGGGACGCTCGTCATCAGCAGGATTGCGCATGAACCATGCCGTCGAGGAAGTCCGCCTGAGCCTGCCGCACATTGAGCTGGCGGCGCACCTGTTCGGCCCCGAAGACGGTTTGCCGGTGATTGCCTTGCACGGCTGGCTGGACAACGCCAACAGCTTTGCCCGGTTGGCGCCGAAGCTCAAAGGGCTGCGCATCATCGCGCTGGACATGGCCGGTCACGGTCATTCCGGGCATCGCCCGACGGGTGCCGGCTACGCGATGTGGGACTACGCCCATGACGTGCTGCAAGTCGCCGAACAGCTGGGCTTGAAGCGTTTTGCGCTGATGGGGCACTCCATGGGGGCGATCGCTTCGCTGATCATCGCCGGGTCGCTGCCGGAGCGGGTTACGCACCTGGCCTTGATCGACGGCATCATTCCTCCTACAGACAAAGGCGAAAATGCTGCCGAGCGCATGGGCATGGCCCTGCAAGCGCAACTGGACCTGCGAGAGAAAAGCAAACCGGTCTACAACACCCTGGATCGAGCCATCGAAGCGCGTATGAAAGGTTTGGTGGCGGTCAGTCGCGAGGCCGCCGAACTGCTGGCGCAACGCGGCTTGATGCCAGTGCCGGGCGGTTACACCTGGCGCACCGATAGCCGTCTGACGCTGCCATCGCCGCTGCGTCTTACCACCGAACAAGCCATGGCCTTCGTCCAGCGCGTCAGTTGTCCTGCGCTGCTGGTCGTCGCGGCCGACGGCATGCTCGCCAAACATCCCGAGTTGCTGGAGCGTCTACCCTTTAGCCGTGAACAGCTGCCTGGCGGTCATCATTTGCACCTGAATGACGAATCCGGTGCCGACCTTGTCGCAGACTGTTTCAATCGGTTCTTCGCCGTTCCTTGACTTGCGCCGGGCAACTGTCGAGGCTGGGCGGGTTGAAATGGGAGACAACCATGATAGATCTCTACACCGCTGCGACCCCGAATGGCCACAAGGTCTCTATCGTGCTCGAGGAACTCGGCCTGCCCTACACGGTGCACGCCCTGAGTTTCGACAAAAAGGAACAGAAGTCCGCGGACTTCCTCAAGATCAACCCCAATGGCCGGATCCCGGCGATTGTCGATCGCGCCAACGGCGATTTTGCCGTGTTCGAATCCGGCGCCATCCTGATTTATCTGGCAGAACTGAGCGGCAAGCTGTTGCCCAAGGACCCGAAGGGGCGCTCGGTGGTGCTGCAGTGGCTGATGTTCCAGATGGGTGGAATCGGTCCGATGCAGGGCCAGGCCAACGTGTTTTTCCGTTACTTTCCGGAAAAGCTCCAGGGCGCCATCGACCGTTATCAGCATGAAACCCGACGCCTGTATGAAGTGCTCGACACGCGCCTGCAAGACGTAGAGTTTCTGGCGGACGAATGCAGCATTGCCGACATCGCGACCTATCCGTGGGTCCGTGGTCACGAGTGGTCCGGTGTGGCAGTGGACGGCTTGTCGGCCTTGCAACGCTGGATGGCGACGATGGCGGCGCGTCCGGCGGTGCAGCGCGGTTTGCTGGTGCCCGAGCGCATCGACGACGCCAGTGTCGTCAAGGGTGCCCAGGCCATGCTGATCCGATGAGCCTGTCCATGCGATCACTCAGTCTGCTAATGCTGTGTTGTTTCAGTCCTTCGCTGTTTGCCGCCGATGTGCCGGGCAGTCAGGACCTGCCGATCGTGCCGCGCCTGGCCGATTCGCAGATCGTCGACTATCGCCCTACCGCTGAACTCGAACGGATCTACCCGCTGGGCTCGATCCGCAAGATCAGCGGGCAGTTGCGCTTCGACGGTCAGGTCAGCGCCCGCGGCCAAACCACGTCGGTGACCTACGAACTGCCTGCGGAGCATTCCTCCACCGAAGCCTTCACGGCGGCTCGCGAAGCCTTGCAGAAGCAGGACGCCCAGTTGCTGTTCTGGTGCCAGGCCCGTGATTGCGGCGAGAGCAGCCTGTGGGCCAATGAGGTCTTCGGCAATGCCAAGCTCTATGGGGCCGACGATCAGCAGGCCTACCTGTTGTTGCGTCTGGCGGCGCCGCGGGACAACACCCTGGTGGCGCTTTACAGCATCACTCGCGGCAATCGCAAAGCCTATTTGCACGTCGAGCAGTTCGACGCCGCAGCACCGCTGGGCGATTTGCTGCCGACTTCCGCCACCTTGCTTCGAGAACTCAAGAGCACCGGCGAGCTCGATTTCCCCAAGCTGACCGGCGACCCTGACGATACCTGGCTGCGCCTGATCTCCCGTGGGCTGAACCTGGACACCACGTTGCGGGTCAGTGTGTCCGGGCCGAAGGCCGAAGCCTGGCGCCAGGCCCTGATCGGCCAGGGTGTGCGTACGGCCAGGATGGAAACCGGCAGCGTCGAAGGCTCTGGCCTGCACATCGAACTGTTGCGATAAGCTGTGGCAGGCGGACGTGCTTGCCGCGTTCGCCTACTCTTATTGGCTGACTGACATTTTTTCGAGACGTGGATGATCAATAACGATCGACTGTTGGTGCAGATCCTGCTGCTGGTGCTGTTTGGTGCGAGCTTCTGGGTGATGGCGCCGTTCTGGTCGGCCATGTTCTGGGGCGCGGTGCTTGCGTTCGCCAGTTGGCCGCTGATGCGCTTGCTGACCCGTTGGCTCAATGGCCGAGAATCCCTGGCGGCGGCATTGCTGACCCTCGGCTGGATGTTGCTGGTGGCGGTGCCGCTGGTGTGGCTGGGTTTCAACCTCGCGGACCATGTGCGTGATGCCACGGCGTTTATCAAGGACGTGCAGATGGATGGCCTGCCCGAGGCGCCGGCATGGCTGGGCAGTATTCCTTTGGTAGGCGCGCGTCTGGTGGTGATCTGGAACAGCATCGATCAGCAGGGCGCGGCGATGATGGTGTCGCTCAAACCTTATCTGGGGCAGGTCGGCAACTGGTTGCTGGCGCGTAGTGCACAGATTGGCGGCGGCATTCTCGAGCTGACACTCAGCATTGTGTTCGTGTTCTTTTTCTACCGGGACGGGCCGCGTTTGGCGGCGTTTGTCCATGGGCTGCTGCAACGGTTGATCGGTGACCGCGCCGGTTATTACATCGAACTGGTGGCGGGTACGGTGCAACGGGTGGTGAACGGCGTGATCGGGACTGCGGCGGCGCAAGCGGTGCTGGCGCTGATCGGCTTCCTGATTGCCGGGGTGCCGGGGGCGCTGGTACTGGGCATTGTCACCTTCTTGCTGAGCCTGATTCCCATGGGGCCACCGCTGGTGTGGATTCCGGCCACGGCGTGGCTCGCCTGGAAGGGCGAATACGGGATGGCGGTGTTCCTTGGAATGTGGGGGACGTTCATCATCAGTGGGGTCGACAACGTGCTCAAGCCTTACCTGATCAGTCGTGGCGGCAATTTGCCGTTGGTGATCGTGCTGTTGGGCGTGTTTGGCGGGTTGATTGCGTTCGGGTTCATCGGCCTGTTTATCGGACCGACGTTGCTGGCCGTGGCGTACAGCCTGTTGACCGACTGGAGCAAGAGTCAGGCGCGGGTGGAAGATCGCCGGCCGTAAATGGCCGACCACGATCAATGTGTAGGAGCCGGCTTGCTGCGGGCGGCGTTCCGACGATGGCATCACCGCGGCTCACCTGAAACACCGCGGTGATGCCATCGTCGGAACGCCGCCCGCAGCAAGCCGGCTCCTACAATTAGCTTGTAACGTTCAGGTACTTGCCTACCGTCGCCACCTTGTCGAGCGAGTACTGCTTGCTCAGGTTGGCGATCATTTTGTTCAGCGCTTCAGTCACGTTCGCCTGATCGGTGGCGCTGTTGCTGTTTTTCTCGCGACCGGCCTGCAACGCGGCTTCCAATTCGTCGCTGCTGACGCCGCCACTGCTGTCGCTGTCCAGCACCTTGAGCAACGCGGCGCTGGTGTCGCTGCTGGTGGTTGAAGTGCTGCTGGCCTGCAACGCACTGCTCAATTCGCCGGCGCTGACACTGCCGTCGCTGTCCGCGTCGAGTTGGCTGAACAATTCGTCACTGGACACCTGTTGCGGAGGTGGCGGCGGCGGGGCGAGGCTGGCGGCGAGTTCGTCCTTGCTGACGACGCCGTCTTCGTTTTTATCCAGCGCCGAAAAAATCTCTGTGCTGTCGGCACTGCTGCCGGCGCTGGTCAGGCCGCTGCTCAGCTCATCGCTGCTGATGGCGCCGTCACTGTCGGTGTCCAGTGCGCTGATCAGCGCGTCGGCCAGTTCGGTGTTCGGTGCCTGATCACGCGGTGGTGGTGGCGGTGGTGCCATTGCAGCCATTTCTTCGCTGCTCAGGCTGCCACTGTCGTCACTGTCCAGATCGGCGAAGTTCTTGCTCAGGCTGACCAGCAGGCCGTCCTCGGTTTTCTGTGACAGAGCGCTGGTGAGCTCGTCCTGATCCACCGAACCGTCGCTGTTGGTGTCGAGCCTGGCGAGCAGTTCTTTCTGGAATTGCTGGCTGCGAGCATTGCTGGTTGTGGTGCTGCTGGTGCTGGTATAGCTCGTGTAGTTGCTGACGCTACCGATCATTGGGCTCACTCCCTGGAATGGAAAACCGGTGGGTGCACCGGCTTATGCAGCCTCAAGGAGCAAGTTGTCGTGGGTATGTGGGGTTTGTACCGATTGGTACACACAGGTCTCGGGTCAGGCTCAGAACCTGTGGGGCTCAGGTGCGGGGCAACCAGATAACGGCGGTCAAACCGCCACCAGGCGTTTCTTCCAGATTCAATTGCCCACCCAATCGTTCAGCCGCCTCACGGGCAATGGTCATGCCCAGACCGACACCGCCGGAGTTGCGGTTGCGCGAACCTTCCAGGCGGAAGAACGGTTCAAACACCGCTTCACGTTTATCTGCCGCAATCCCCGGCCCATGGTCGATGACCCGGATCACCAGGTGTTCGCGATTGTCCTCAAGCACGATCTGCGCCTGCCCGGCATAACGCAGTGCGTTATCCAGCAGATTGTTGATGCACGAGCGCAACGCCATCGGCTGCACTTGCAACGGTGCGCAATGGCCGCTGGCCTGGACATCGGAGCCCTGGTCCTGGGCGTTTTCACTCAAGGATTCGACCAGCGCCTGCACGTCCATCCACTGCGGTGCCTCACTGGTGCGCTGCTCGTGCAGATAGGTGAGGGTGGCGTCGAGCATGCTGATCATGTCGTCCAGATCCTGGCGCATCTGGCCTTGCAGCTTGTCGTCGTCGATCTGTTCCAGCCGCAGCTTGAGGCGTGACAGCGGCGTGCGCAGGTCGTGGGACACCGCGCCGAGCATTCGCGAACGCTGCTGCATCTGTTCGATGATTCGTTTTTGCATCAGGTTGAAGGTGTAGGCTGCTTGCCGGGCCTCCCGTGGGCCGGACTCATCCAGCGGCGGGCTGTCGAGGTTCTCGCTCAGGCGCTCGGCGGCGTCGCTCAGGCGCTGGATCGGCCGACTCAACAGTTTGGCGCCGTACCAGGCGGCGATGATCAGCGAAATCAGCTGGAAGGTAAGTGGCACCAGCGGCCCGCCGAACCATGGCCGTGGTGGCCGGTTTTCGAAACGCGGGTCCGGTGGCGGGCGTGGTCCGTCGAAGCCTTGGGCGAACTCGGGCGGGGGCGGCGGCGGAGGTGGGCCGTAATGATGAAACCAGGCAAACGCCAGCAGATGCGCCAGGATGATCGCCACCAGCAGCACGCCAAACAGGCGACCGAACAGCGTATCGAAGCGCGCACGCATCAGCCGATGTCTCGTGCATCGAACAGGTAACCCTCGCCGCGAACGGTTTTGATCAACTGTGGGGCTTTCGGGTCGTCCCCGAGTTTCTGGCGCAGACGCGAAACCAGCAGGTCGATGCTGCGATCAAAGGCTTCTATCGAACGACCGCGCGCCGCATCCAGCAATTGTTCACGGCTGAGCACCCGGCGCGGACGTTCGATGAACACCCAGAGCAAGCGGAACTCGGCGTTGGACAGCGGCACCACCAGGCCATCCGCCGCGATCAACTGGCGCAGCACGCTGTTCAGGCGCCAGCTATCGAAGCGAATATTCGCACGCTGTTCGGTGCGATCGTCGCGCACCCGACGCAGAATGGTCTGAATCCGTGCGACCAGCTCCCGTGGTTCGAACGGTTTGGCCATGTAATCGTCGGCGCCCAGTTCCAGGCCGATGATCCGGTCGGTGGGTTCGCAACGCGCGGTGAGCATCAGGATCGGAATGTCCGATTCGGCGCGCAACCAGCGGCACAGCGACAGACCGTCTTCGCCGGGCAGCATCAGGTCGAGCACCACCACGTCGAAATGCTCCGCTTGCAGCGCCAGGCGCATGGCCGCGCCATCGGTGACGCCGCTGGCGTGGATGTTGAAGCGGGCCAGGTAGTCGATCATCAGTTCGCGGATCGGGACGTCATCGTCGACGATCAGGGCGCGAATGCTCCAGCGTTTGTCATCGCCGGGCGCTTTTTGATCGTCGTTCACAGGTGCGTGGGTGTTGTGCATGCGTGCGTTCATCTGCCAGGTAGGCTGCCAACCACAAAGATGGGCTGCGAGGTTGTGGCTTCAGCATAGGCGTCCGGCCCGGAGGCGGGAAGTGCTGTAAGGACGTGTTGCGGCTGCCGAGGGTAGCGGGGAAGGGTGTTGTGGGCGTGTCGTGAGTGTATCGGTCTCGACACAATCGGCGAAAGGGCTAGGCTTGGCTGAGCGCCGACGACGATTTACCGATCATCGGGTCCCGCAGCCGCGCTGGTTCCGCTACAATGCGCGCCGATTTCGTCCTGCCTGAGAGCCCGCACATGTCCGTCTGCCAGACTCCTATCATCGTCGCCCTGGATTTCCCCGCCCGTGACGCCGCACTGAAGCTGGCCGACCAGTTGGACCCGAAACTGTGCCGGGTCAAAGTCGGCAAGGAACTGTTCACCAGCTGCGCGTCGGAAATCGTCGGCACCTTGCGCGACAAGGGTTTCGAAGTGTTCCTGGACCTCAAGTTCCACGACATCCCGAACACCACCGCCATGGCGGTAAAAGCCGCGGCGGAAATGGGCGTGTGGATGGTCAACGTGCACTGCTCCGGTGGTCTGCGCATGATGGCGGCTTGCCGTGAAGTGCTCGATCAGCGTACCGGCCCGAAACCGCTGCTGATTGGCGTGACCGTGCTGACCAGCATGGAGCGTGAAGATCTGGCCGGCATCGGTCTGGACATCGAACCGCAGGAGCAAGTGTTGCGCCTGGCTGCGCTGGCGGAAAAAGCCGGGATGGACGGTCTGGTGTGCTCGGCGCTGGAAGCCCAGGCCTTGAAATCGGCTCACCCGTCGTTGCAACTGGTGACTCCGGGGATTCGTCCGGCGGGCAGCGCCCAGGACGATCAGCGCCGCATTCTGACGCCGCGTCAGGCACTGGATGCCGGTTCCGATTACCTGGTGATCGGCCGTCCGATCAGCCAGGCGGCGGATCCGGCCAAGGCATTGGCTGACGTCGTAGCCGAAATCGCTTAAGCGGCGCCTGCTAAAACCATTCGCGGGCAAGCCTCGCTCCTACAGGTCAGTGTCGTTCGCGAAGTACGTGCACGACGTGATACCTGTAGGAGCGAGGCTTGCCCGCGAAGCTTTTTATACCTTCAACACCAACTTGCCGAAATTCTCGCCGCTGAATAACTTCATCAGCGTCTCCGGGAACGTCTCCAGCCCTTCGACAATGTCTTCCTTGCTCTTGAGCTGCCCCTTGGCCATCCACCCGGCCATTTCCTGCCCGGCCGCTGCGAACTGCGCGGCGTAGTCCATCACCACAAAGCCTTCCATGCGTGCGCGGTTAACCAGCAGCGACAAATAGTTGGCCGGCCCTTTGACCGCTTCCTTGTTGTTGTACTGGCTGATGGCGCCGCAGATCACCACCCGTGCCTTCAGGTTGAGACGGCTCAGCACGGCGTCGAGAATATCGCCGCCGACGTTATCGAAATACACGTCCACACCTTTCGGGCATTCGCGCTTGAGGCCGGCGACGACGTCTTCGCTCTTGTAATCGATGGCACCGTCAAAACCCAGTTCGTCGATCAGGAACTTGCACTTGTCCGCGCCACCCGCGATGCCGATCACGCGGCAGCCTTTGATCTTGGCGATCTGCCCGGCAATGCTGCCCACCGCACCCGCAGCACCCGACAGCACTACGGTGTCACCTTCCTTCGGTGCGCCGACATCGAGCAGGGCGAAGTAGGCCGTCATCCCGGTCATGCCCAGCGCGGACAAGTAACGTGGCAGCGGTGCCAGTTTTGGATCGACTTTATAGAAGCCGCGCGGCTCGCCGAGGAAGTAATCCTGCACACCCAGGGCGCCGTTGACGTAGTCCCCGACCGCAAACCCCGGATGGCTGGACGCCACGACTTTGCCTACGCCCAGTGCGCGCATGACTTCGCCGATACCGACTGGCGGGATGTAGGACTTGCCCTCGTTCATCCAGCCACGCATGGCCGGGTCCAGGGACAGGTATTCGTTTTTGACCAGGATCTGACCCGTGGCCGGTTCGCCGACCGGGACTTGCTGATAGGAAAATGTCTCGCGGGTCGCCGCGCCCACCGGACGTTTGGCGAGCAGGAACTGGCGATTGGTCTGGGTAGTCATGACAGGCACTCAAGATGAATGAAGACTTGTTGATAGACCTTCATGGACGACCCCGCAAGTTTGGCTGATGCGGCGAATGCACATCGATCCAGTGCAGTGATAGTCGGTCCGGTGGTTTTATCACTGCAACTCATGGTCGCTTAACCGGGCTTCTGATAGTGCTGCCGCGCGGGTCGTGCCTGTGGCTAGACTGGTCGCACGCTAACCTGCACATTCTTCACTTCGAGGGCATCACAATGAGCATGACGTTTTCCGGCCAGGTCGCTGTAGTCACGGGCGCCGCCAATGGTATCGGCCGCGCGACCGCCCAAGCGTTCGCCGCCGAAGGGTTGAAAGTGGTGGTGGCCGACATGGACACCGCAGGCGGTGAAGGCACCGTGGCGCTGATTCGTACGGCGGGCGGCGAAGCGACCTTCGTGCGTTGCAACGTCACCCTGGAAAGCGATGTAAAAAATCTGATGGACGAAGTGGTGAATACTTACGGCCGTCTCGACTACGCCTTCAATAACGCGGGCATTGAAATCGAGAAAGGCAAACTGGCCGAAGGCACGGTCGACGAATTCGACGCGATCATGGGCGTCAACGTCAAAGGCGTCTGGCTGTGCATGAAGTATCAGCTGCCATTGTTGCTGGCTCAGGGCGGTGGCGCGATCGTCAACACGGCGTCGGTGGCTGGCCTCGGTGCCGCGCCGAAGATGAGCATCTATGCGGCGTCGAAGCACGCGGTGATCGGCCTGACCAAATCGGCGGCAATCGAATACGCCAAGAAAAAGATTCGCGTGAACGCGGTGTGCCCGGCGGTGATCGATACCGACATGTTCCGCCGCGCCTATGAAGCGGATCCGAAGAAGGGCGAGTTCGCCAGCGCCATGCACCCGGTGGGTCGCATCGGCAAGGTCGAAGAAATCGCCAGTGCCGTGCTGTACCTGTGCAGCGACGGTGCCGCGTTCACCACCGGTCATTCGCTGGCGGTGGACGGTGGCGTCACGGCGTTCTGAAGCCGGGCCATGCACCGCAAGAAAACCCGCCACGTGTGCGGGTTTTTTTTGCCTGCGCAATGGCTCGGGCAATGTGTTTCAAATGGTTAGATCCGTGAGTTTTGGCGGCGTTGTCGCACAGCCCATCCCGCGTTGCTGTGATTAACTGTTTTCCGCGAAACAAACAGGAGTTTGCTTGCTCATGGAATTGAGAATCGATCGACAGGCAATGGTGCCGGTCGTACAGCAAATCGTCGACGCACTGGCTTGCTGGCTGCGTCAGAGCGAAATAGAGGCTGGGACGCGTTTGCCTTCTGCGCGGCAAATCGCACGGGTCAACTTGCTCAGTCAGACCAGCGTCGTTGAGGCCTGTGAGCGGCTGGTGGCCCAAGGCATGCTGGCGCCACGTCATGGCGCGGGGTTCGTCGTCGCAACCCCGGCGTTGGTCGCTGCGGACTCGCCGTGGTTAGAAGGTACAGAGGCTAATTCACGCAGCAGGGAGGGTGAGCTGCCGCTGGGGAGTGGCGGGCTTCCCGAAAGCTGGCGTGAGACCGACGACCTGAGCTACGCGATCCGTGAGGTCAGTCGCACGGACATGGCTGCGCTGTTCAACTACAGCACGCCGTTGGGTTTGCGGGCGTTGCGTCAGCAAATCCTCAAGCGCCTGAGGCTGCTGGATATCGCCGCAGAAGAAAGTCGAATCATGACAACGGCGGGCGCCAGTCAGGGACTTGACCTGATCGTGCGCACCTTGCTCAAGCCGGGTGATTGCGTGGTGGTGGAAAGCCCCGGTTATTCCTTGCTGTTCGAGTTGCTCAGGCTGCGCGGTGTCAACATGCTCGAGGTACCGCGCACGCCGCGCGGGCCGGACATCGAAGCGCTCACGGTACTGCTGCGGGAGAACAAGCCCCGGGCATTGTTCATCAACAGCTTCTATCACAACCCGACGGGCAGCAGCCTGGCGCCGGCGGTGGCGGAGCGGGTCCTGCAACTGGCGAAAACCCATGGCACGCTGGTGATCGAAGACGATGTCTACGCGGATTTGCACAGTGGCCCGGGCGTGCGGCTCGCTGCCCTGGAGACCGATGACAACGTGATTTACCTCGGCAGCTATTCCAAGATTCTCAGCAGTTCGTTGCGGGTCGGCTTTGTAGTGGCTGGCGCGGATGTCATATCGAGGCTGGCCGAGGTCAAGAGGATCAGCAGCCTGGGTACTTCCGGGTTTTGCGAGTCGGTGCTGGCCTGCCTGTTGGCGAGCGGTGCCTATCGCAAGTTGGTGCTGCGCCTGCGGCAGCGTCTGAGCGGTGACCGAGAGGCCGCATTGCAGATGCTGGAAGACGCCGAGTGGGAGGTCTTCGGCAAACCCGTCGGGGGCCTGTTCATCTGGGCGCGATCGCGCAAGTCCGACTACGCTCACCTGCGGATTCAGGCTCGACGCCACGGTGTCCTGCTGTCTTGCGCGACAGCCTTCAGTCCTGCCGGCGAGGCCGGTGACTGGCAGCGTATCAATGTGGCCTATGCCTGTGATCCGCGAGCCCGGGCGTTTTTTCAGGCCACCGCTTTGAATCGACCTCAAGCGTTCTGAAAACGACGTTGGCGTAGCTTTTTGCCATTATTCCGACGCCAGAGACTTGTGTTGACACAGGCCCGTTGCGAATCTGCGTTAACAGACTATGTCAGGGGACTAAGTGCAATGATTTCGGCCGTGCAAGGACGTTTTGCCAACCTCGGTATGGCAAAAAAACTGGGTGTCGGGTTTCTGCTGGTGCTGCTGTTGACAGCCCTGGTGGCGGCCATCGGCGTATGGTCCCTGCAAACCATCAGCCAGCGCTTCGACGGGCTCAAACAGATGTCGTCGCTCAACAGTGGCCTGCTCAAGGTGCGGTTGCTTGAGCAGGAATACGCCTTGCACGGCAACCCGAAAATCGTCACTGCGTTGCATGAGGGCGTTGAAGGCCTGGTCGTCCTGGCGAACCAGCTCAAGGCGCAATCACCGGCCAACGTTCCGGTGATGAACGACGTCGAGCAATCGCTGGGAGCTTACCGCAAGGCGTTTGACGAATTTGTCTCGCTGAGTCAGGCCAAGGACCTGGCGCTGGAAATGGCCAGTTGGTCGGTGTCCAGCGTGGCCAACAACCTTGATGTGTTGCAGGCCGGTCTCGCCGACGATGGCGCTTATACCTTGAAGGACTCCGAGGGCAAGGACGGTAGCCAGTTCATCGAACAGGCCAATCAGGTCAGCCAGGTATCGCGGCTGATGTTGCAAGCCATGAACGAGGCGCGCGTGCGTCTGGACCAGAGCCGCAAGGGCGATGACAGTGCCAGCCAAGGCAAGATCGAGCAGGCCGACCAGGCGCTGGCTCAGGCCGAGCAGTTGAAAACCACGGTCAAGGACGAGGGCTATCAGACGGTCCTCAATGAGGTGGTCGGGCACATTGGCGGTTTCAGCGAAAAACTTGCCGAGTACACCGGCCTGCTGGCCCAGGAAAAAACCGTCTATGAACAGCTGCATCAGCGCGCCGCGCAGGTGGTGGAGCGGGTGGATCAGGCCTATGTTGCCGAAGACCAGTCGATGCAGGCCGAGCTGAAAAAGAATTCGCTGCTGATTATCGGTTCATCGGCCCTGGCCTTGCTGGTCGGGCTGATCGCGGCGTGGGTGATTACCCGATTGATCGTGGGGCCGTTGCGCAGTGTGATCCGTGTGGCTCAGCAGATTGCCGCGGGTGATTTGAGTGCGACGGTTGAAGTGACCCGCCGGGACGAGATCGGCCAACTGATGCAGGCCATGCAGCAAATGGGCGCGGGGCTCAGCAGCATTGTCAGCGGTTTGCAGGCGGGTATCGAGCAGTTGGCCAGTTCCGCGCAATCGCTGTCGGCGGTGACCGAACAGACCAATCTTGAAGTCAGCAGTCAGAAAGAAGAAACCGAGCAGGTCGCAACTGCAATGAACCAGATGACCGCCACCGTGCACGATGTTGCACGTAACGCGGAAGAAGCTGCCCAGGCTGCGCAGACGGCGGACGACAAGGTCGAAAGTGGCCAGGTGGTGGTGCGCCAGAGCATGGCGCGGATCGAGCAGCTGGCCGACTCGGCGTCTTCGGCCAGTTCCAGCATCGAGAGCCTGAGTGCGGAGATCCAGAATATCGGCACGGTGCTCAGCGTGATCAAGAGTGTGGCTGAGCAGACCAACCTGTTGGCGCTGAACGCGGCCATCGAGGCGGCACGGGCCGGCGAGCAGGGCAGGGGGTTTGCGGTGGTTGCCGATGAAGTGCGGGCCTTGGCGAAGCGGACTCAGCAATCGACCGAGGAGATTGAACGTCTGGTCAGTGCCTTGCGTTCGGCGGCGCAGTCGTCGGTGCATCAGATTCAGAGCAGTGGCGAGTTGGTGAAACTGGCGGTCAGTGATGCGCTTCAGACCGAAAGTGCCTTGGGCAGTATTGCTGCGGCGGTGTCGTTGATTCAGCAGATGAACCAGCAGATTGCAGCGGCTGCCGAGGAGCAGAGTTCTGTGGCTGAGGAGATCAATCGCAGTGTGACCAGTATTCGTGCGAGTGCGGATCAGTCTTCGTTGGCGATGCAGGGGAATGCGGCGTCGAGTATCGAGTTGGCGCAGTTGGGGGTTGAGTTGAAGGGGATGGTCGGGCATTTCCGGCTCTGACAGGTCTGGCCCTTGTAGGAGCCGGCTTGCCGGCGATGGCGGCCTGACAGCCGACCTATCTCTTGTTGGTGTACATATCCATTCGTGGTGTAACGGCCGCTCACGGTTTCGCCCTTACGGCGAGTCCCTTTTGGCAAACGCCCCAAAAGGAACCAAAAGGTCTCGCCCCGGCGTCCGGCCCCTCGCTAAGGCTCGGCGTTCCCTCGCTCCGGTCCTGCTCCGTGGGCCCGCCGCGATCGGCCATCCCTGGCCGTGCGCGGCTAACCCGGCATCCATGCCGGGTTGCCCACTGCGCAGAACCTCCACTCAGCCTCCCGAAGGGGCGGGCAGATCAAAATCAAAAGCGCAAGGCGAGCTAACGCTCGGCCTGATGAGTGGTGAAAAGCGAAAGCGTACGTGATTCCCTGTAGGAGCGAGGCTTGCCCGCGAAAAACGTCCGGACAACGCGTTCATCCAGACAGACCGCGTTATCGTTGGCGTCCATCGCTGGCAAGCCAGCTCCTACAATTTCAAACCGTGTGAACCCAATCCCGTGTAGGAGCCGGCTTGCTGCGGGCGGCGTTCCGACGATGACGGCCTGACAGCCGCCCAATCTTCCCCGGATGTACCCGCCGCTAAAACCCAACGCAAAAAAAAGCCACCTTGTCGGTGGCTCTTCATCTTTGCGTGATCAGTCGTAAATCACTCTCTTCTTCCAGTCCGCATCCGCCTCGACGTCTTTGAGGCCTTCGGTCAATTGGTTCACTTCGCCTTCAGCCGGCGCAGTTTTGTCCATGACTTGTGCATTCGCACGGGCCAGGAGCTTTTCCAGGTATTCGAGTTGTTCGGCGTAGACCTGAGGTTCCTGTTGTTTGCGCAGGTATTGCACACCACGTTCGAACGCCAGGCGAGCCTGGCCAGGCTGGTTTTGTTGCAGGGCGTGCTGGCCGAGGTTGTTGAAGAATTCGATGTGCAACAGAACCAGGATGTGGCGAACTTCGCGGATCCAGCGTTTGGCTTCGTTGGTTGGCAGGAAACCGTCCTGTGCCGCGCGGGTGATCTGCCCGTGCAGGGCCTCGAGCAGGAAGCGTACATCCTTGGCCTTGGCTTCGGTCTGGATCGGTGCCGGCGGGTTGTTGACCGGGATCGATTCGCCCTGCGCGACAAGGGTGTTCAGTTCGCTGATCCGCACCTTGAGGTTGGCGCTGGATTTTTCCAGATTCAACAGGCGCTGGCAGACGTTCAGTTCCAGGCGAGTCAACAACAGCTTGAGAGCCGGAGTCATCAGCTGGCCAGGGAACGTTTCGGTAATTTCGCCACAGCGACGCAGGCGGTCGTTGAGCTCAACCTTGGTGCGGGCCTTTTCCAGTTTGTTGTTTTCCACCACATGGTTCATGTACCCAATGGCGATCAATAGTGCGATCCCGGCTACGACTAGCAGGGTGATCATGAGTGGTGTCACCGGTAAGACCTCTTTATGGGATTCGCGTGCGAGTGTAGTGGCTTGGCAGGGGAGCGCATAGGGCCGCTCGACGGGTTGAAACGAACAGGCTTATGCCTGTATCGACCGCAAACCTGCTTATATAAGTAATAGTGTGCTTGGTGCACATTGCCATCATCTGTTGCGTGGGTGGACTATAACGTCTTGGCGGGTGTCAGAATATAGGCGTCAAACACAGGGCGAGCAAAAAGCCGCATTCGCTGCTTAAAGCAGGGCGAAGTCATTGATTTAAATAAATTTATATCTGGGGGTTGACGACCCCTCAATCCATCCATAGAATGCGCGCCACTTACAGCGTAAAGCACACAGCGAAACGCGGTAGGGAGTGAATGTTGTACGTGTGTCCCCTTCGTCTAGTGGCCTAGGACACCGCCCTTTCACGGCGGTAACAGGGGTTCGAGTCCCCTAGGGGACGCCAATATGCGGGAATAGCTCAGTTGGTAGAGCACGACCTTGCCAAGGTCGGGGTCGCGAGTTCGAGTCTCGTTTCCCGCTCCAATTTTAAACAGCGTTGCTTTCGGGCAGGGCTGAGTGAAACCAGAACCAAGTCTTCGGATGCGGGTCTGGGCACCGAAACACACACCATGTGTTCCGGGCAGCGTGTCCCCTTCGTCTAGTGGCCTAGGACACCGCCCTTTCACGGCGGTAACAGGGGTTCGAGTCCCCTAGGGGACGCCATTTGCGGGAATAGCTCAGTTGGTAGAGCACGACCTTGCCAAGGTCGGGGTCGCGAGTTCGAGTCTCGTTTCCCGCTCCAAATTCACAAAAACGCCGCTCATTGAGCGGCGTTTTTGTTTGTGCAAAATTTATATCCAAGCCAAAAAAAAGGCCCGCCAGTCAGACTGAGCGGGCCTTTTGCGTGGGCGGGTTTTTACATCGACAGAATCAGGCGCCCGGCGAACAGGATCAGAATCACCCCCATGGTGCGTTCGAACCAATGCCCCATGCGCATGAACAGCACGCGCACCCGGCTGCTGGAGAAGAACAGGGCAACGATGACAAACCACAGTGCGTTCACGAAACACATCCAGAGGCCGTAAAGCGCCTGGATGTTCAGCGGGGTCGTGGCACTGATGAGGGTGGTGAAGATCGCCAGGAAAAACAGCGTGGCCTTGGGATTGGTCGCGTTGGTCAGAAACCCGGTGGTGAACGCCTTCAGCAGCGTTTGTTCGACGACCGGCTCGTCGGCTTCTTTATCACCTTCCAGTGCGGATTTGGGCTTGCTGCGCAACAGGCTCACACCCAGGTACAAAATGTAGGCACCGCCGATCACCTTGGCCACGGTCAGCAGCCAGGGCGTGGTGTGCATCAGCGCGCCGACGCCAAGCAGGGTGTAAAGCACGTGCACGGAAATGCCTGCGCCGATACCCAGCGCCGTACAGATGCCTACCCACCGACCGAAACGCACGCTCTGGCGGATGGTGACCGCAAAGTCCGGTCCGGGGGCGACCACGGCCAGAAAGTGAATTGTCGCCAGCGCCAGGAATTCGCCCAGGTAATTCGAAAACTGCATCTCAACTCCAGAAAGTAAGGGGTGAAGCATTGCCGCGATAGCCGACAAAGAAAGAAAGGCTCAGGCGCGGATCGGCCACGCCCGGTGTCACCGAGTGCATGCAGCGCGAATTGAACATGATGAAATCACCAGGTTGCGGAAGGACCTCCAGGATTGGAGTGCCGAGCAACGCCGGATCGATGCCGTAACTGTCGCCACGCATTTCGTCGAACTGGTCGGGAGAAATGTCGTGGTCCCACATCTGCAGCGCGCCGCCTTCGGTGGGCATGTTCAGGTAAACATTGCAGGCGAACTGCGCATCGAGGCTTCTGGCCTGGTAACTGTCGGGAGCGTCCTTGGCGAAGATGTCGTGGTGGGCCAGAAAACACACGCCGGGTTTCACCACTCGGGACAAGCCGACATACATCTTGCGGCCGTAGAGGTTTTCCAGATGCGCACCCGCCGGCCAGGACTCATCGAGCATGCAGCGCAGGGTGTCGACCGGGGACGAGTAGGGCGCGCAACGGTTGCGCAGTTCCGCGATGTTGCGCGTGGCGCGTTCGAAATAGTCTTCGATCAGCAGTGGCTGGTTTTCAGCCTCATAAAACGCCATGCCGATACGACCGATGCTCGGTGCGTTGATATAGCCTTCGAAACCGGGCTCGAGAATCTTGTCGCCGATCTGAATCGCCAGCGGTGGGGCCAGGAAGCTTTTAACCCGGATGGCGAGGACTTCTTCGTTGGCCAGTTTTTTTATGCACGTCTCATCGAGACGCTCGACGTCAAGCATCATGGTTCAGGTCCATCTATCGGATAGTCAACGGAGCCCGCGAATGCAGGCCCCCCGGCGCCAGGCGATGCCGGAATCGGCATCGTCCAAATGCTCAGTCCACGCTGTAGTGGACTGACAGCGTTCCTTTCTTCTGCGAAACGGAAGCGATCGTGACCGTGCCCAATTCCTTCAGGCTACGTACATGGGTGCCGCCGCAGCCATAGGCGGGCAGTTCACCGAAACCGATTTCCCGGGCGCCTTCGCGCAACGATGTCAGGCGCGGCAGGTCGTGGGCGATCCATTGTTCTATGCCGGACTCGATGGTCCGGGCGTCAATCTCCTGCGCGCAATCCACCGGTTTGAACTGCACGCGTCCCTCGCCCGGCCAGTGATGCGCCTTGATCGGCATCCAGCCCATGGCCTGGACGAAATGACCGATCAGATGGCCGGCGGAATGCATCCGTGCGTTGAACTGGCGACGTTGCTCATCGATGCGAATCTGGGTCATGCCGAGAGGGACGGGGCGGTCGACGAAATGGATGATCCGGTCCGGGTCCTGGACCACGCGCAGTACCTGGCTTTCGCCGATCCAGCCGGTGTCAAAGGGTTGTCCACCGCCCTGAGGTTGGAACAGTGTGGCGCGTAGCACCACGGCGAATTCGTTCTCGTGCGGGGTGCAATCGAGGACTTCCACGTTAGCCTTGAGGTCATCACTATGGAAAAAGAGGCGAAGCGTCATATTCCATGTCCTCATTAAAAATTTTGTTTTTTATTATATGAAGCGTGGAATTGCGTGATAATCCGTTCAAACATCAAAGGACTGTTGCGCTGTGAGCATAAATCTTCCTCTGCCGTTGCTCGGTGAAATGGCGATATTCGTCAAGGTTGTCGAGACCGGCAGCTTCTCCGAAGCGGCGCGTCAGCTGGGTTCTTCACCGTCGGCGGTCAGTCGCAGCATCTCGCGTCTGGAGAAGGCACTCGCCACGCGCCTGTTGCAACGCACCACGCGCAAACTGCGGCTGAGCGACGGAGGCGAGGAAGTATTCAAACGTTGCCAGGAGATGGTCAGCGCAGCCAAGTCGGTGATGGAAATCAGCGGTCAGTTCACCCATGAAGCGGAAGGGCTGGTGCGAGTCAGCGTGCCCAAAGCCGTAGGACGATTCGTGATTCACCCGCATATGCCGGAATTTCTGCGGCGTTATCCCAAAGTGGATGTGGAACTGTTACTCGAAGACCGTCAGGTGGACTTGATCGACGACAACGTCGATCTGGCGATTCGTATCACTGATCGGCCGCCTGCCGGGCTGGTCGGGCGGCAGTTGCTGACCATCGACCATTTGCTCTGCGCCACCCCGCAGTACCTGGCCGAGCACGGCACGCCGACCCATCCCCATGACTTGCTCAACCACAGTTGCATCTACCTGGGCGAGACCCCGAGTGATGCGCGCTGGAAATTCAAGAAAGGCACCAAGGCCGTCACCGTCGGTGTGCGTGGGCGTTATGCCGCCAATCACACCGGTGTGCGACTGGGCGCGGTGTTGCAGCACATCGGGATTGGCAGTTTGCCGTACTTCACCGCGCGTTATGCGCTGGAGCAGGGCTTGATTGTGCAGGTGTTGCCGGACTGGACGTTTCTGGCGTCGTACCACGGCGGGGCGTGGTTGCTGCATTCGCCGACCCGTTATATGCCGCCCAAGCTGCGGGTGTTGATCGACTATCTGGTGGAATGTCTTGGGAAGGAGCCGACGTTGAGCAAGCCGGGTAAACCCGGTGTGTTGGGAAAGGTCGCGGCGGAGTACGAATTGCCCGAAAGTGATGGGTTGCTCTGACGGGCCTCTTCGCGGGCAAGCCTCGCTCCTACGGTTTTTGTGCCGGACCTGTAGGAGCGAGGCTTGCTCGCGAAGGCGTCCGCCCAGACACCACATCACTGCGCAATGCCACAAAAAAAGGCCCGCATGTTCAACCATGCGGGCCTTTTGCATTTCTGACCGGGGATCAGTGCTTGCTGTCGTCGTTCGACATCGCCAGCAACTGCTTTTCCTGATTCCAGTCGAACGGTTCGTCGTTCTGTTCAGCTTCGAAGCGACGTTCTTCCAGCGCCTGATACAAGTCGATTTCATCGTCGGGCATGTAGTGCAGGCAGTCACCGGCGAAATACCACAACAGGTCACGCGGGACCAGGTGAGCGATTTGCGGGTAACGGGTGATCACCTGGCACAGGATGTCCTGGCCCAGGTATTGGCTTTCGATCGGGTCGACCGGCAGCAACGCACGCAGTTCGTCGAAGCGCTCCAGGAACAAGGCATGGCTTTCTTCGGGAACCTGATCGGCCTCACCCACGGCGACCAGGATACTGCGCAGGTGGTCGAGCAAAACGAGATGATCGGCAACGATGTTGGACACGAGATAAGTCCTCAAGAGCAAAACGGGCGCGGGAGTATAAAGCTCCTGCGCCCTTTTTTACATCGCAAGCAGGATCAGCGGACCTTTCCTTCGGCCAGCTTCAGCTCTTCTTTGTCGAAATCATCGACATCGATCACCTTGCGCCTCGCCACTTCGGCATTGCGCAGGTTGTGCGCTTCCACCGGCTGCAACACGCCAGCCTCCAGCGCGGCTTCGATAACGTTTTCCCCGGCGACCGGTTTGACCTGACCGCTTTTGAGCGCCATGTGGAGTTTTTTCTGCACCGGCTGCACCGCGTTCAACAGGTCGCACGCGTGTTGCAGTGCACCGACGGCGTCATCGGCCGACTGCGGACGGAAGCAGCCACCGAGCAATTCTTCGAGCGTTGGATCGCCCTTGGCCCGGCCAATCACCGCGGCCACTTCTGCACCGAGTTTGTCCGAAGGCCCTTTGTGACGGCGACCGAGCGGGAACACAATCACCCGCAACAGGCAGCCCAAAACCTTGTTCGGGAAGTTGGTCAGCAATTCATCCAGCGCGCGTTCCGACTGACCAAGGCTTTCTTCCATGGCCCAGGTAAACAGCGGCGCCATGTGTTCCGGTGAGTCGAGATCGTGGTAACGCTTGAGCGCGGCGGAGGCCAGGTACAGGTTGCTGAGCACATCCCCCAGGCGTGCCGACAGACGTTCGCGACGTTTCAGTTCGCCGCCCAGCAACATCATGCTCAGGTCCGCGAGCAGGGCGAACGCAGCCGCCTGACGGTTGAGCGCACGGAAGTACCCCTGGCTTAGCTTGTCTCCCGGTGCATGTTCGAATTGACCGAAACCAAGGTTCAGCACCAGCGTGCTGGCAGCGTTGCTCACGGCAAAACCGATGTGCTTGAGCAGTAGGCCATCGAATTCGGTGAGGGCCTGATCCTTGTCTTCACGCCCGGCGAGAGCCATTTCTTTCAGGACGAATGGATGGCAGCGAATCGCCCCCTGGCCGAAGATCATCAAGTTGCGCGAGAGAATGTTCGCGCCCTCGACGGTGATGAAGATCGGCGCGCCATTCCAGTTGCGCCCGAGGTAATTGTTCGGCCCCATGATGATCGCCTTGCCGCCATGCACATCCATGGCGTGGCTGATGCACTCGCGACCACGTTCGGTAAGGTGGTACTTGAGAATCGCCGACAGCACCGACGGTTTCTCGCCGAGGTCCACCGCGTTGGCGGTGAGCATCCGCGCCGCATCCATCATCCAGGCGTTGCCGCCGATGCGCGCCATGGCTTCCTGAATACCTTCAAACGCCGACAACGGTACGTTGAACTGTTCACGAATCTGCGCGTATTGACCGGTCACCAGGCTGGTGAACTTCGCCGCGCCGGTGCCGACCGCAGGCAACGAAATCGAGCGCCCGACCGACAGGCAGTTCATCAGCATCATCCAGCCTTTACCCAGCATGTCCTGGCCTCCGATGAGGAAGTCCAGCGGAATGAACACGTCCTTGCCGGAGTTCGGGCCGTTCATGAAGGCGGCACCCAATGGCAAGTGACGACGGCCGATCTCGACACCGGCGGTGTCGGTCGGGACCAGCGCGAGGCTGATGCCCAGATCCACTTCATCGCCCAGCAAGTGATCCGGGTCATACGCCTTGAAGGCCAGGCCGAGGAGGGTGGCGACCGGGCCGAGGGTGATGTAGCGCTTTTCCCAGTTCAGGCGCAGGCCGAGGGTTTCCTTGCCTTCCCATTCACCTTTGCAGATGACCCCGGTGTCGGGCATCGAGCCGGCATCGGAGCCGGCCAATGGTCCGGTCAAGGCGAAGCACGGGATGTCATCGCCACGCGCCAGTCGTGGCAGGTAATGGTTGCGTTGTTCATCGGTGCCGTAATGCAGCAACAATTCAGCCGGGCCGAGGGAGTTGGGGACCATCACAGTGGAGGCGAGGTCGCCGCTGCGGGTCGCCAGTTTCATGGCCACCTGGGAGTGGGCGTAGGCAGAAAAACCCTTGCCGCCGTATTCCTTGGGAATGATCAGCGCGAAGAAACCGTTTTCCTTGATGTGGGTCCAGGCTGCGGCCGGCAGGTCCATGTCCTGGCCGATCTGCCAGTCCGTGACCATCGCGCACAGCTCATCGGTCGGGCCGTCGATGAAGGCTTGTTCCTCTTCGGTCAGTTGAGCTTTGGGATAGGACAGCAGTTTGTCCCAGTCCGGGCGGCCGCTGAACAGTTCGCCGTCCCACCACACCGTGCCGGCGTCGATGGCATCGCGCTCGGTTTCCGACATCGGCGGCAGGGTTTTCTGGAACCAGTTGAACAGCGGCGCGCTGAAGTATTTGCGGCGCAGGTCGGGTAGCAACAAGGGGGCCGCCACCGCTGCGATCAATACCCAGAGCACCAGCAGCAGCCAGCCAGGCGCACGGCTGAAGGCGCCCATCGCGACCACATAAACGGCAACGATGCACAGGGCGGGTAGCGGGGCGATACGGCGGTGGGCTAAATACGCAATCCCGACAACCAGAACCAGTATCCACAACAGCAGCATATTTAATCCTCCGTGAAACCAGGGCAAAACCAACCTTCAGAGCTTAGACGGCATCCGCAAAACAGGGTGGTCAGAGCGAGGTGATTGAAATCGTGGGAAACCTTCGATGAGTTTTGTAGGACCGATTGGCATCGGGCCGGGCAAATCGTTCGCCGGGCGGGCGGCAAAGCGTCCATGTTTGGCCGAAACGTCGTTATCTCTGTGCTGAACCTGTCGCTAGACTCGTGGCTTCCCCAGGAGATTGTCCTCATGCACGAGTATCTGCGTCCCGGCCGCTTCATCGATAGTGACCACCCGTCGGTGGTGGAGTTCGCCGAAAAACATCGCGGCAGTAACCGCGATCCGCTCGAGCAGGCGATCAATCTCTATTACGCGGTGCGCGAGGCCGTGCGTTACAACCCTTACACGTTCAGCCGCGATCCAGAGACCTTGCGCGGCAGTTATGCGCTGGCGACCGGTGAGAGTTATTGCGTGCCCAAGGCCACGCTGCTCGCCGGTGCGGCGCGGCATTGCGGGATTCCCGCGCGGATCGGTCTGGCGGATGTGCGCAATCACTTGTCGACCCCGCGTTTGCTGGAATTGCTCAAGAGTGACGTGTTCGCCATGCATGGTTATACAGAGCTGTACCTGAACGATCGCTGGGTCAAAGCCACGCCGGCGTTCAACCAGAAACTCTGCGAAATGTTCAACGTTGCGCCGCTGGAATTCGACGGGATCAACGACAGTGTTTTCCACCCGTTCAATCGTGACGGCGAGCAACTGATGGAGTACCTGATCGATCACGGTCAGTTCACCGACGTGCCGGAGGCGTTCTTTTTCGAACACCTGGAAAAGTGCTATCCGCACTTGTTCAGCGAACAGTTGCCGCCACTGTTGGGGGACATGCAGAGCGATTTGAGTCGCGGCTGATCCGGCGTATGCTGCCTGCGCATTCATCAATCAAGAGGCGGTCATGCTGAAGATCTGGGGTCGGAAAAATTCGTCGAATGTCAGAAAACCTTTGTGGGCCGCCGAAGAACTGGGCCTGGCCTATGAAGCCATCGATGCGGGCGGCGCCTTTGGTGTGGTCGATACGCCCGAGTATCGTGCGATGAATCCCAACGGTCGCGTTCCTGTGATTGAAGACGACGGCTTCGTGCTGTGGGAATCCAACTCCATCGTGCGTTACCTGATGGCTCGCCACGCCAACGACACCGCCTGGTATCCCTCGGACCTGAAAGCCCGCGCCACTGCCGACAAATGGATGGACTGGGCCACTTCAAGTTTTGCCGGGCCGTTCCGCACCGTGTTCTGGGGTGTCTTGCGCACACCGGCAGACCAGCAGGACTGGCCCGCCATCAACGCCGCAATCAAAGAGTGCAATGGCTTGCTGGCAATGGCCGATCAGGCACTGGCGGCCAAACCGTACTTGTCCGGCGATGAAATCGGCATGGGCGACATTCCCCTCGGCAGCTTCATTTATGCCTGGTTCGAGATGCCGATCGAGCGTGCGCCGCAGCCACATCTGGAGGCCTGGTATGCACGGCTGAAGCAGCGTGCGGCGTACAAGAAAGCCGTTATGACCGCGTTGACTTAATACTCACTATCGACACACTTGACTGTACTTGTGTGGCGGCGACAAGCACCATTGCGCTCATGCGCCGCGGTTGCAATGCTCGCCGCCCGCCCTTATTGATCCCTTTCTTCCCTTCTTGGTGCGTAAATCCGATATGAGTTCCGCTCTGTCCATCCGGCAGCTAACCAAAACCTACGGCAACGGTTTCCAGGCCCTGAGTGGTATCGATCTGGACGTCGCCGAAGGTGACTTTTTCGCCTTGCTCGGCCCCAACGGCGCCGGCAAATCCACGACCATCGGCATTCTCTCGACCCTGGTGAACAAAACCAGCGGCACAGTGAATATCTTCGGCAATGACCTGGACAAGAATCCTGCGCAGCTCAAGCGCTCCATCGGCGTGGTGCCCCAGGAATTCAACTTCAACCAGTTCGAAAAAACCTTCGACATCGTCGTGACCCAGGCCGGTTATTACGGCATCCCGCCGAAAATCGCCAAGGAGCGCGCCGAGCAATACCTGACCCAACTCGGCTTGTGGGACAAACGCGATGTACCGTCGCGCTCGTTGTCCGGCGGCATGAAGCGTCGCTTGATGATCGCTCGCGCGCTGGTTCACGAACCGCGTCTGCTGATCCTCGACGAACCGACGGCGGGGGTCGATATCGAGCTGCGTCGTTCGATGTGGACGTTCCTCACCGAGCTGAACCAGAAAGGCATCACCATCATCCTCACCACGCACTATCTGGAGGAGGCTGAGCAGTTGTGCCGCAACATCGGCATCATCGACCACGGCACGATCGTCGAGAACACCAGCATGAAACAGCTGCTTGGCCAGCTGCATGTGGAAACCTTCCTGCTCGACACGAAAAACATGCTGAGCGTTGCGCCGCAGTTGCTGGGTTACCCGACCCGTTTGCTCGACGGCCATACCCTTGAAGTCCAGGTCGACAAGTCCATGGGCATCACCGCGCTGTTCACTCAACTGGCGCAGCAGAACATCGAAGTGCTGAGCCTGCGTAACAAAACCAATCGCCTCGAGGAGTTGTTCGTGTCCCTGGTGGAGAAAAATCTGTCGAAGGTGGCGGTATGAGTTCCGAGCTGCAGCCCAATCTCGTCGCGCTCAATACCATCGTTTATCGCGAGGTCAAACGCTTCACCCGGATCTGGCCGCAGACGCTGCTGCCGCCGGCGATCACCATGGTTTTGTACTTCGTGATCTTCGGCAATCTGATCGGCCGGCAGATCGGTGACATGGGTGGTTTCACCTATATGGAATACATCGTGCCGGGGCTGATCATGATGTCGGTGATCACCAACTCCTACGGCAACGTGGTGTCGAGTTTCTTCGGCAGCAAGTTCCAGCGTTCCATCGAGGAACTGATGGTGTCGCCGGTGTCGCCGCACACGATTCTGATCGGCTACACCCTGGGCGGTGTGCTGCGCGGGTTGATGGTCGGGCTCATTGTGACGTTGCTGTCGCTGTTCTTTACCAAGTTGCAGGTGCATCACCTGGGCGTGACTATTCTGGTGGTGGTGCTGACGGCGACGATCTTCTCGTTGCTGGGTTTCATCAACGCGGTGTTTGCGCGCAACTTTGATGATATTTCGATCATTCCAACGTTTGTGCTGACGCCGCTGACTTATCTGGGCGGGGTGTTTTACTCGATCTCGTTGTTGCCGCCGTTTTGGCAGACGGTGTCGTTGGCGAACCCTGTTTTGCATATGGTCAATGCGTTTCGGTACGGGATTTTGGGTGTTTCGGACATCAGGATCAGTGTGGCGATTACGTTTATGCTGGTGGCTACGGTTGTTCTGTATATCGGGTGTGCGCGGTTGTTGGTTAGCGGTCGCGGGATGCGGACTTAAGGGTACATATCCGTTGCTTCGGTAGTGGCTGATATTGGTTTCGCCCTTACGGCGAGTCACTTTGGAAAAGCCCCAAAGTAACCAAAGGGCTCTTGCCCCTTTCGTTCGGTGCCTCGCCTAGGCTCGGCATGCCCTCGCTCCGGTCCTGCTCCGTGGGCCCGCCGCGATCGGCCATCCTTGGCCGTGCGCGGCTAACCCGGCATCCATGCCGGGTTGCCCACTGCGCAGAACCTGCGCTCGGCCTCTCGAGGGGGCGACCACCGCCACA
>NZ_JAHBDD010000018.1:0-78527 GCF_019956155.1 Pseudomonas sp. BF-RE-22
TCGCATCACCGCGGTGGGTCGTGAACCGCGGTGATGCGATCGCCAGCAAGCCGGCTCCTACGGAGGCAGCAGTGGTGTGTTGGGTGTCAGCGCACGCGCACGTAAGTACCGGGTGCCGCCTCCATGGGTGGATAGTTCTGGTTGCCGAGGGCCATGTGGGTTTCCTTTTGCGCGCCCGAACGTTCCTGAATCCAGCTCAGCCACTGCGTCCACCAGCTGCCGTCGACTTGCTTGGCGTCGTAATACCAGGCCCGCGGATCGCTGCTCAGTTTTGTGCTTTCAATGAAGTTGGCTTTCGGGTTGGACGGCGGGTTCAGGATGCTCTGTACATGACCGCTGTTGGACAGCACGAAGCGTCGCTCGCCACCCAGCAGCAGCGTCGAGCGATACACCGCATCCCACGGCGTGATGTGGTCGTTGATGCCGGCCACGCTGAAGCTGTCGACGGTGACTTTCTGCAAGTCGATCGGCGTGCCGCACACTTCCAGGCCCCCCGGATGACTCAGCGGGTTGTGCTTGAAGAAGTCCAGCAGGTCGCCGTGAAAGGCGGCCGGCAGACGTGTGTTGTCGTTGTTCCAGTAGAGGATGTCGAACGCCGGCGGCTCCTTGCCCAACAGGTAGTTGTTGACGAAGTAGCTCCAGATCAAATCGTTGGGGCGCATCCAGGCGAAGACCTTGGCCATGTCGCGACCGTCCAGCACGCCCTTCTGATAGGACCGACGCTTGGCCGCTTCCAGGGTCTGTTCGTCGGCGAACAGGGTCGCGGGGCTCTCCATCTGGCTGTCGAGCAGGCTCACCAGATAGGTTGCGCTGGATACACGGCGCAGTTGCCGCTTCGCCTGCAAATGACCTTGCAGCGCGGCAATGGTCAGCCCGCCGGCGCAGGCGCCCATCAGGTTGACTTCCCGGGCGCCGGTGATCGCCCGGCATACATTCATCGCTTCTTCGACGGCTTCGACGTAGGTCGAAAGACCCCATTCGCGATGGCGCACATCGGGGTTGCGCCAGCTGATCATGAAGGTTTGCAGGCCGTTTTTCAGGGCGAACTGGACGAAGCTGTTGTTCGGGCTCAGGTCGAAAATGTAGTACTTGTTGATCTGTGGCGGCACCACCAGCAGCGGTTTGGAATACTGCTTTTCGCTCATCGGCTTGTACTGGATCAGTTCCAGCAGCTCATTGCGAAACACCACGGCGCCGGTGGTGGTGGCGACCGTCTTGCCGACCTCGAAGGCCTGCTTGGTCACTTGCCTGGGCAGGCCGTCGTTGTGCAGGAAATCATCGACCAGGTGACTGATGCCACGCACCAGGCTGTTGCCGCCGGAGTTGAAGATTTCCTTGACCGCCAGCGGATTGAGCAGGGTGTTGGACGGTGACACCGCATCATTGAGCAAAGCGAACGCGAAGTGGGCGCGGGCGCGATCGTCCGGGTCCATGTTGCTCTCGTCGATCCAGCTTTTGACCTGTTTCTGCCAGCTCAGGTAGGCCTGCAAACTGCGGCGATAAAACGGGTTGAGGCTCCATGCGGGGTCGGCAAAGCGATTGTCGTTGGGGTTGGTCGGGTGCAGGGTTTCGCCCAGCAACACGCGCCCCAGTTGACCGCCCAGCTTCAACGCATGGCGGGCGCTGTGCACGGGGTTGCGCAAACCATGGGCGGCAACGCTGCGCAGGGTCGAAAACAGATCCCGACCACGCAGGCCGGTAATCGCACTCTGTGCGTTGATGAACGCTGCGGGAGTCGGTAAAGATTCCCTCGCTGGCTTGTCGCGCATGACTCAACACTCCTTCGTCTTCAGGCCAAATACAAACACACCGAACCAGAACACCATAGACGCTGTAACGGGTTGTTGCGCGGCGCGGCGTCCTGCCGACCGACGATAAGTCGGTTAGCCGCCCGATGGAGCCGGATGCGGATGCATCACGGCGCGCTGCCGTTCTTCCTCGAGAAACTTCATGATGATCGGCGCCACGGCCTCGGCGCGAGTGATCAGGAACAGGTGCCCGTCATCGATGATGTGCAACTGGGCATTGGGAATCCGCCAGGCCAGCAAGCGCATGTTGATCAACGGGATCAGCGGGTCATCGTCGCCGGCCAGCACCAGCGTCGGCTGGTGGATCTTGTGCAGCCAGTGAATGCTGGTCCAGCCGAGCCCGGCGAACAGCTGCCAGTAGTAACCGAGCTTGCCCGCCGAGCGCACCTTCGCCGCATGGCTGGCCGCCAGTGTCGGATCGCGACGGAACGAGCCGCCGTAGATCATCGGCGCAATGCGGATCACGTGCGATGGCTGGATGTAGCGCCGTGGGCTGGCCATCATCCACAGCACTTTCGGTTTGCCCGGCACCATCACCGCACCCGCCGCCGTCGCCGCCAGCACCAGTTTCTTGCAGCGCTCGGGGTAGTCGTAAGCAAACTGCTGGGCGAGGGCGCCACCCCACGACACACCGATCACGTTCACTTGCCCGTAATCGAGATAGTCGAGCATCCGCGCCGTGAGTTTGGCCAGGCCCGGAAAACGATACGGCCGGTTCGGCGTCGACGAACCGCCGACACCGGGCACGTCGAAAGCGATGACTTCGAGGTCCGGGTCCAATGCGGCGACAAACGGAAACACCAGCTCCAGGTTGGCGCCGATGCCGTTGAAAATCAGCAAGGGCGTCAAGTGAGGCTTGCCGGGGCGTACTGCCGTGCGGAGGGTCTGGCCATCCAGATCGACGGTACGAAAAATGAACGGTTGCGGCATGCTTCAAGCCCTGTGGGTTAATTATCCCGGTCCCCTGTAGGAGCGAAGCTTGCTCGCGAAGGCGTCAGATCAGTCGAAATCTACGTTGAATGAATGACCGCTTTCGCGAGCAAGCTTCGCTCCTACGGGGGGCGGGTGTGTCAGTTACCGCTCATGTACGTAAGTGCCCGGTGCTGCTTCACCTTCCGGATAAGCCTTGTTGCCCAGTTTTGTCGGGGCTTTTTTCAATTCGCCCGAACGCTCGGCCTGCCAGGCTTGCCAGTGCAGCCACCAGGAATCGGTGTGCTTGGTGGAGTTTTCCTGCCACTCCTCAGCCTTCAACGGCATCTCGGCGCTCGTCATGTAGCGCGATTTCGGGTTGCCCGGCGGGTTCAGAATGCTCTGGATATGCCCGCTGCTGGACAGCACGAATTCGACCTTGCCGCCGAACAGTTGCGCCGACTTGTAGCAGGACTTCCACGGCGTGATGTGGTCGTTGGTGCCGGCCAGGGAAAAGATGTCGGCCGTGACCTGCTTCAGGTCGATTGGCGTGCCGCACACTTCCAGTGCATCCGGGCGGATCAGCGGATTGTTTTTGAACATCTCGATCAGGTCGCCGTGGAACGCGGCGGGCAACCGGGTGGTGTCATTGTTCCAGAACAGAATGTCGAACACCGGCGGCTCGTTGCCGAGCAGGTAGTTGTTGACCCAGTAGTTCCAGATCAGATCGTTGGGGCGCATCCAGGCGAACACTTTCGCCATGTCGCGGCCTTCGAGTACACCTGCCTGATAGGAATGGCGCTTGGCGGCTTCGAGGGTCTGTTCGTCGACGAACAGTGCGACGTCGCTGTCCAGGGTGGTGTCCAGCACGCTGACCAGCAGCGTCAGGGCGTTGACTTTTTTCTCGCCGATTGCGGCGTAGTGGCCCAGCAACGCGGTGCAGGTGATGCCGCCGGAGCAGGCGCCGAGCATGTTCACGTCTTTGCTGCCGGTGATCGCGGTGACCACATCAACCGCTTCCTTGAGCGCTTCGATGTAGGTCGACAGGCCCCATTCGCGTTGCTCCTTGGTCGGGTTGCGCCAGCTGACGATGAAGGTCTGCACGTGATTGCGCAGGCAGAAACGCGCCAGGCTTTTGTCCGGGCTCAGGTCGAAAACGTAGAACTTGTTGATCTGTGGCGGCACCACCAGCAATGGACGCTCATGCACCTGCTCGGTGGTCGGCCGGTACTGGATCAGCTCCAGCACGTCGTTACGGAAAACCACCGCACCTTCGGTCACGCCCAGGCTCTTGCCGACTTCGAATGCGCCCATGTTGACCTGGCTCGGCATGCCGCCGTTGTGCACCAGATCCTTGGCCAGGTGCGAGAGACCGTCGAGCAGGCTCTTGCCACCGGTTTCGAAGAAGCGTTTGACCGCTGCCGGGTTGGCCGCCGTGTTGGTCGGGGCCATGGCTTCGGTCATGAGGTTGATCACGAAATGCCCGCGTGCCACATCCTTGGGCCCGAGGTTACTGTCGTCGATCCAGTCGTGGAGTTCCTTGCGCCACGCCAGGTAGGTTTGCAAATAACGTTTGTAGAGCGGGTTCTGGCTCCAGGCCGGATCGGCGAAACGACGGTCATCGCTGGTCGGTAGCAGTTCGGATTTGCCGAACAGCACGTTCTTCAGTTCAAGACCGAAATGAGCGACATGCTTCGCACTGTGAATCGGTTGTTTAATGGCCTGCCTGAGCACCATTCGAGCAGAAGCCAGTAGATCCTTTCCACGCAGCCCAACGACAGGATTAAGCCCCAAGGTGTTTTCCGAGGCTTGATTCTTCAAGTCATCGTTATTCTTGTTACTCATCTACGACGCTCCATTGTCCTGAGACGAGTACCTGAGTCCAGCCGTGTAGTCACACAGCCAATGCCAGGTACTACTGCTCGGGTGACCGATAATTCTGCATCGCTGCTTTTTAGTTCAGAGAGCACTGCAGGTAACTTGCCAGCTCCATTGGTTACCCGAGTTTAATTTTTTTCGCAAGCAGGCTAATGACTGACCTCGCGGCCAAGCATTCAAACAGATGAAATTAGAAAATGCCTTCTAATGCGCAAGAGGCGCGGGTTAGAGCATCAGCTTGACGACAGATTCGTTAGGGTCGCGGGTCTTTCCGGCCGCTTTCAGTTCGGCAAGATAATCGTTCCAGAGATCCTCTTGGCGCACGCCCAGCTGGTACAGATATTCCCAGGTGAACAGGCCGCTGTCGTGGCCGTCGTCGAAGGTCAATTTCAGTGCGTACTGACCGGCCGGTTCTACCTTGGTCAGGCCTACGCCGATCTTGCCAAATTGCAGGATAGGTTTGCCGTGGCCCTGGACCTCGGCGGAAGGAGAGTGCACGCGCAGGAACTCGGCGGGCAGGTGATGTTCCTCGCCGGACGCGTATTTCAGCGACAGGGTTTTCGAGGCTTTGTGCAGTTTGATGTCGGTGGGGAGTTGGGTCATGGCCGGAGTTCCGTTATGGATGGAACCCTGTAGGAGCGAAGCTTGCTCGCGAAGGTGTGTCAGTCGACATCAATTCAGCTGACACACCTTCGCGAGCAAGCTTCGCTCCTACAAGTATGGCTTACAGGATATAACGGGACAGGTCTTCGTTCTGCGCCAATTCGCCGAGGTGGTTGTTGACGTAGTCGGCGTCGATCATGATCACCTTGTCGTCGTGAGCGCTGGCCAGGTCGCCGGCGCTGAACGACACCTCTTCGAGCAGGCGCTCAAGCAGCGTGTGCAGGCGACGGGCACCGATGTTCTCGGTTTTCTCGTTGACCTGCCAGGCGATCTCGGCGATGCGCTTGATGCCATCCGGCTGGAACTCGATGGCCAGGCCTTCGGTTTTCAGCAGTGCGCAATATTGCTCGGTGAGCGAGGCGTGCGGTTCGCTGAGGATGCGTTCGAAGTCTTCCGGCGTCAGCGCCTTTAGCTCGACACGAATCGGCAGACGCCCTTGCAGCTCAGGCACCAGATCGCTCGGCTTGCTCAAGTGGAACGCACCGGAAGCGATGAACAGGATGTGGTCGGTCTTGACCATGCCCAGTTTGGTGTTGACGGTGCAGCCTTCGATCAGCGGCAGCAAGTCGCGTTGCACGCCTTCACGGGACACATCGACGCCACCGGAGTTACCGCGCTTGGCAACCTTGTCGATTTCGTCGATGAACACGATGCCGTGCTGCTCGACCGCTTCCAGCGCCTTGGCCTTCAACTCTTCATCGTTGACCAAGCGGCTGGCTTCTTCGTCGCGGACCAGTTTCAGCGCTTCCTTGACCTTGAGCTTGCGGCTCTTGCGTTTGCCCTTGCCCATGTTGGCGAACAGGCTCTGCAACTGATTGGTCATTTCTTCCATGCCCGGTGGCGCGGAGATATCGACGCCGGACACTTCGGCGACTTCGATTTCGATCTCCTTGTCATCCAGCTGGCCTTCGCGCAGGCGCTTGCGGAACAGCTGGCGGGTGTTGGAGTCGGCCGACGGGGCGTCATCGTTGTTGAAGCCCATGCGCGCCGGTGGCAGCAGGGCGTCGAGGATGCGCTCTTCGGCGGCGTCTTCGGCGCGGTGGCGAACCTTGGTCATTTCCTGTTCGCGCAGCAGCTTGATGGCAGCATCGGCCAGGTCGCGAATGATCGACTCGACATCGCGGCCGACGTAGCCGACTTCGGTGAACTTGGTCGCTTCGACTTTGATGAACGGAGCGTTGGCCAGTTTGGCCAGGCGACGGGCGATCTCGGTTTTGCCGACACCGGTCGGACCGATCATCAGGATGTTCTTCGGCGTTACTTCAACGCGCAGCTCTTCCGGCAGTTGCATCCGGCGCCAGCGGTTACGCAGCGCGATGGCGACGGCGCGTTTGGCATCGTCCTGGCCGATGATATGGCGGTTGAGTTCGTGGACGATTTCACGGGGAGTCATGGACATAATATTTTGACGGACCTTAAACAAGATGAGTCGTGGCGTGGGGCCGAAACAGACTTACTCGTCGCCTTTGGCGCAGTCCTGCTCCTCAATGGTCTGGGTGTGGTTGGTGAATACACAAATGTCGCCGGCAATGCCGAGGGCGGTTTCGACGATTTCCCGGGCTGACAGGTCGGTTTTCTTCAGCAGCGCACTGGCGGCGGCCTGGGCGTAGGCGCCGCCGGAACCCATGGCGATCAGGCCTTGTTCAGGCTCAACAACGTCGCCGTTGCCGGTGATGATCAGGGACGCGTCTTTGTTGGCGACCGCGAGCATGGCTTCGAGGCGGCTGAGGGTGCGGTCGGTGCGCCATTCTTTGGCGAGTTCGACGGCGGCGCGAACCAGATGGCCCTGGTGTTTCTCCAGTTGACCTTCGAAGCGTTCGAAAAGGGTAAAGGCGTCAGCCGTGGCGCCAGCAAAACCGGCGAGGACTTCGCCGTGGTAGAGGCGACGAACTTTCTTCGCGTTGCCTTTCATCACGGTATTGCCGAGAGAAACCTGGCCGTCGCCGCCCATGACGACTTTGCCGTGGCGGCGAACTGAAACGATGGTGGTCAAGGGAGAGTCTCCACGCAGCGGGGCGAAAATGCCTTATGCCAACTCATATGGGGGTGGTGGAGCGTTTTTCAACTGCGGGGCGGGAGAGGGGACGAGCGGTGTTGCGCGGGGGAGGTGTGTTGTCTGGTTTGACGCCTTCGCGGGCAAGCCTCGCTCCTACAGGTAATGCACCGTTCACAAATACGGCGAACGGTGCATTTGACGGCGTTCGCAATATCGCAAACGCCCCGTTACCTGTAGGAGCGAGGCTTGCCCGCGAAGAACGATAGCGCGGTGCTGCTGACGGAATCAGCGGTTCTGGCGTTGTTGTAACAACAGGTTGCTGAACCCGGCGCCGGACAGTTGTTTCTGCGCGGTGGTCAGCTGTTCGCGGTTGCTGAACGGCCCGACCAACACCCGATACCAGGTCTCGTCCTTCACCGTGCCGGACTCAACCGATACCGCTTGGCCGAGCAGGATGATCTGCGCGCGCACCTTGTCTGCATCAGCCTCCTTGCGGAACGAACCGGCCTGCAGGAAGAACTTGGTCACCGGTGCCGCCTTGGCCACGGGTGGCGGTGGCGGCGGGGTGATGCCAGCCAATGCCGCCTGAGCCCGCGCCGTGTCGATCTTCGCCGCTTCCGCCGGGGTTACCGGCGTGGTCGGTACAGCCGGCGTCGGCGGTGTTTTCTCCGGCACGGCATCCGGCGGCACGATGACTTCCGATTCCGGCAGCAAGGTGTAGAAGTCGTACTTCGGCTTCACCGGTTGCGTCGGGCTCGGCGGGGTCTTGTTGGCCTCGGCGACCTTGGTGGCTTTCTGCTGCTCGATCTTCTCGCGCTTGACGCTGTCGCTGCCCTTGCCCGGTTCCAGCTTCATCAGGAACACAATGAACGCGCCGACCGTCAGGCCGATGGCCATCCACAACCAACCCGGGATCGGTTGCTTTGCAGGAGCTTGGTAACGGCTGGCGCCACGCTTGGGTGCAGGTTTTTTCTTGGCAGCCAACTTACATACGCTCCAGAGTTTCCAGACCCAAGAGTTCCAGGCCTTGCTTGAGAGTGCGACCGGTCAGCGCGGCAAGACGCAGGCGGCTTTGCATTTGCGCCGGGGTTTCAGCACTGAGGATCGGGCAGTTCTCGTAGAAGCTGGAGAACAGGCCGGCAACGTCGTACAGGTAGGTGCAGAGGATGTGCGGCGTGCCTTTCTCGGACACGTTGTTCAGGATTTCGCCGAATTGCGCGAGTTTGGCTGCCAGCTCATGTTCATGCGCGGCTTCCAGGACGATCTGGCCTTCGACTTCGCTGAAGTCCTTGCCGAGCTTGCGGAACACGCCCGCCACGCGGGTGTAGGCGTACAGCAGGTACGGCGCGGTGTTGCCTTCGAAGTTCAGCATCAGGTCGAAGTTGAAGCTGTAGTCGCTGGTGCGGTGCTTGGACAGGTCGGCGTATTTCACTGCGCCGATGCCCACGACCTTGGCGATGTTGCGCAGCTCGTCTTCGGCCAGCTCCGGGTTTTTCTCTTTGACCAGGTTGTAGGCGCGCTCCTGGGCTTCGGTCAGCAGGTCGATCAGCTTCACGGTGCCGCCATCGCGGGTCTTGAACGGACGGCCGTCGGCGCCGTTCATGGTGCCGAAACCCATGTGTTCCATTTCCATCGGGTGCGTCACGAAGCCGGCCTTGCGGGCGACGGCGAACACTTGCTGGAAGTGCAGGGCCTGGCGCTGGTCGACAAAGTACAGCGCGCGATCAGCCTTCAGCTTGCCACTGCGATAACGTACCGCCGCCAGGTCGGTGGTGGCGTAAAGGTAGCCGCCATCCGCCTTGACGATGATCACTGGCAGCGGGTCGCCGTCAGCGTTCTTGAACTCGTCGAGGAACACGCACTGCGCGCCGTTGCTCTCAACCAGCATGCCAGCGGCCTTGAGGTCGTTGACCACATTGATCAGGTCGTCGTTGTAGGCGCTTTCGCCCATCACGTCGGCCATGGTCAGTTTGACGTTCAGCAGCTCGTAGATTTTCTGGCAGTGCGACAGCGAGATGTCCTTGAACTTGGTCCACAGCGCCAGGCAATCCGGGTCGCCGGCTTGCAGCTTGACCACCAGGCCACGGGCGCGGTCGGCGAACTCTTCGGATTCGTCAAAACGGCCCTTGGCGGCGCGGTAGAAGTTTTCCAGGTCCGACAGCTCGTCGCTGGTGATCGGGTTTTCTTGCAGGTACGCCATCAGCATGCCGAACTGGGTGCCCCAGTCGCCCACGTGGTTCTGGCGGATCACTTCGTCGCCGAGGAACTCCAGAACGCGAGCCACGCCGTCGCCGATGATGGTCGAACGCAAGTGGCCGACGTGCATCTCTTTGGCGAGGTTGGGTGCCGACAGGTCGACCACGGTGCGTTGCGCCGGGCCGGCCTTGCGCACGCCGATGTGCTCGTCGGCCAGTGCGGCGTCGAGGCGGGTGGCCAGGGCGTCGGTGTTCTGGAAGAAATTCAGGAAGCCAGGACCTGCGATTTCGGTCTTGGTGACGTTTTCGTCAGCCGGCAGCGCGGCGATGATTTTCTCGGCCAGATCGCGCGGCTTCATGCCGGCCGGCTTGGCCAGCATCATGGCGATGTTGCTGGCGAAGTCGCCGTTCTTCTTGTCGCGGGAGTTTTCCACCTGGATCGCCGGCGTCAGGCCTTCAGGCAACACACCTTCGTTGACGAGTTGGGTGATGGCTTGTTGGATCAACTGGCGAATGGTGTCTTTCATGGTCTTCTCTTTCGACCGCAAGCGCGGCGGCGCTTCGATGCGCTGGTGGAAAAACTGGGCATTATCCGTTGCGAAGGCGGGCTTGCCAACTATAGCGGGCAGGTTGTGGATATGTGGTGACTATTAGGGCCTCTTCGCGGGCAAGCCTCGCTCCTACAGGGGCGAGTCGTTTGCCAATATTGTGAACGACACAAACCAGTAGGAGCGAGGCTTGCCCGCGAAGGCAATATTGAAATCAATACAAATCGACCGGGTCGACATCCAAAGACCAGCGCACCGCCCGCCCACTCGGCATCTGCTCCAGCACCAGCAACCAACTGGCCAGCAACCGGTGCAGCGGCGCCCGGGCCGTTGCCTGCAACAATAACTGCGCGCGATAACGCCCGGCCCGACGTTCCATCGGTGCAGGCACCGGCCCGAGCAATTCGATCCCGGTCAGATTCTGTTCAGCCAGCAAACGCTCGGCCTCGCTGCACGCCTCGTCGAGAAACCCTTCCGCCTGCCCCGGTTTGTGCGCTTCGGCCCGCAGCAGCGCCAAATGCGCAAACGGCGGCAACCCGGCAGCGCGTCGTTCGCTCAGCGCCTGCTCGGCAAAAGCGAAATAGCCTTGTTCGGTCAGTTGCACTAGCAGTGGATGGTCCGCCAGATGGGTCTGGATGATCACTTTGCCCGGCTCTTCAGCCCGGCCTGCGCGACCGGCGACCTGCACGATCAGTTGCGCCATGCGTTCGCTGGCGCGGAAGTCACCGGAGAACAATCCACCGTCGGCATCGAGAATCGACACCAGCGTCACCCGTGGAAAGTGATGCCCTTTGGCAAGCATTTGCGTGCCCACCAGAATGCACGGGTGACCCTTCTGAATGGTCGCGAACAACTGATTCATCGCGTCCTTGCGCGACGTGCTGTCGCGGTCGACCCGCAGCACCGGCACATCCGGGAACAGAATGGCCAGGCGTTCCTCGGCACGCTCGGTGCCGGCGCCCACCGGCCGCAAATCCACTTTGCCGCACTTCGGGCAGTGCCGGGGCACGCGTTCGACGTAGCCGCAATGGTGGCAGCGCAGTTCGCCGGAGCGCTGGTGCACGGTCATTCGCGCATCGCAGCGCTGACATTCGGACATCCAGCCGCAGTCGTGGCACAGCAGCGTCGGGGCGAAACCTCGACGGTTGAGGAACACCAATACTTGCTGGCCGGCCGCGAGTGTCTGGCCGATGGCTTGGTGCATCGGCCCGGAAATGCCGCTGTCGAGCGGGCGACTTTTCACATCCAGGCGCAGGAAGCGCGGCTGCTTGGCGCCGCCAGCGCGTTCATTCAAGCGTAGGAGGCCGTAACGCCCGGTGTAGGCGTTGTGCAGGCTTTCCAGCGAAGGCGTGGCGGAACCGAGCACGATCGGGATGTTTTCCTGCCGTGCGCGCACCAATGCCAGGTCGCGGGCGTGATAGCGCAGGCCTTCCTGCTGTTTATAAGAGCCGTCGTGCTCTTCGTCGATGATGATCAGGCCGGGGTTTTTCATCGGCGTGAACAGCGCCGAACGGGTGCCGATAATAATGTCGGCGTCGCCGTCACGCGCGGCGAGCCAGGCTTCGAGGCGCTCGCGATCGTTGACCGCCGAGTGGATCAGCGCGATGCGTGCATTGAACCGTTGTTCGAAGCGCGCCAGGGTCTGCGGGCCGAGGTTGATCTCCGGAATCAGTACCAGTGCTTGCTTGCCGGCTTCAAGGGTTTCGCGGATCAACTGCAAATAGACTTCGGTCTTGCCGCTGCCGGTGACCCCAGCCAGCAGGAACGCGTGATAACTGTCGAACCCGGCGCGAATCGCCTCATAGGCGGCGCGTTGTTCAGGGTTGAGCGGCAATTCCGGTTGCGCCAGCCAATGCTCGTGGCGTGCGCCGGGGGCGTGCTTGCGGATCTCCACTTGCACCAGGTCCTTGGCCAGCAGCAGATCCAGGCTGTCCTTGCTCAGCATCAGCTTGCTCAGCAATTGATGGGCAACGCCATGAGGATGCTGCGCCAGGGTTGCCAGCGCCTCGCGCTGACGCGGGGCCCGGGCGATGCGCGGGTCATCGAGGCTGGCGCCAGGCGCGGCGGACCAGAAACGTTCCTGGCGCGCTTCGGCCAGCTCGCCCTGACGCAACAACACCGGCAGCGCCCAGCTCAAGGTGTCGCCGAGGCTGTGCTGATAATACTGAGAGGTCCACAGGCACAGCTTGAACAGCGCTGGCGGCAAGGGCGGCGTGGCGTCGAGCAGGGCCAGGGCCGGTTTGAGCTTTTCTGCCGGCACTTCGCTGGTGTCGGTGACCTCTACCAGAATCCCGATCATCTCCCGCCGGCCGAAAGGCACGCGCAGGCGCATGCCCGGTTGCAACTGGGCGCGCAGGACACCGGCCGGGGCACGGTAATCGAACAGGCGGCGCAGGGGCGAAGGCAGGGCGAGGCGCAAAATGGCGTCGGGCACGCGGGGGGTCTCGATCAGCAAACAATAGGGGGCGTGACATATAACCTGTAGGAGTGAGCCTGCTCGCGATAGCAATCTTGCAGTCAACATTGCGGCGACTGGCAGACCGCTATCGCGAGCAGGCTCACTCCTACAGGGGATCGCGTATTGGGTCGGGAGCCTAGCAGACGGTCGGTCTCAGCGACAGCTTGCGTGATTGAGATTGTCTGGTAGAATCCGCGGCCTAATTACGTGCGGTATTCAACAATAGTGTTGGGTGGCGGCACGCAGCCTGAGGAAGACACCATGAAAGCTGATATCCATCCAGAATACCCAGCCATCGCTGTTACCTGCAGCTGTGGCAACAAGTTCGAAACCCGTTCGACCTTCGGCAAAGCCCTGGCGATCGACGTTTGCAACGAATGCCACCCGTTCTACACCGGTAAGCAAAAGACTCTGGACACTGGCGGCCGCGTTCAGCGCTTCGCAGACCGTTTCGGTGCTTTCGGCGCGAAAAAGGCCTAAGGCCAATCATTTTGGAAGGTCGTTCCGGCTTCTCCAGACTGATAAAAAAGGCGTCCCTTGCGGGCGCCTTTTTTGTGTCCGCGATTTGGCTTTCGGGCGCCCAGGCCTTCTGCCCGGTGCCGAGCGGGCTGACGTCGGTCGCGGTGCAACGGGTGGTGGATGGCGACACGCTGCGCCTGAGCGATGGCCGCAGCGTGCGCATGATCGGCTTGAATACGCCTGAGTTGGGCAAACAGGGCCGCTCCGACGAGCCGTTCGCCGTGGCGGCGCGCAAGCGCCTGGAAGCATTGGTGGCTGCCAGCGGCGGGCGGGTCGGTGTGCTGCCGGGTAAAGAGAACAAGGATCACTACGGTCGTACCCTTGCGCATCTTTATGGCGCCGAGGGTGCCAACCTCGAAGCGCAGATGCTCGCAGAAGGGCTCGGTTTCCAGGTGGCGGTCGCCCCGAATGTCGATCTGGTGGCCTGTCAGCAAGCAGCGGAACGCAGTGCGCGGCAAGCCGGGCTCGGTGTGTGGCGCCAGTCGCCTGTACTGAAAGCGGAGCAGATCAACACGTCCGGCTTCGCGGTGGTCAGTGGGCGTGTGAGCAAGGTTCAACGCAATCGCGGCGGTGTTTGGATCGAGTTGCAGGATTCTCTTGTACTGCGTGTTGCGCCCAATTTGCTGGGGCAATTTGATGGTGCGGCGCTGGAGCGCCTGAAAGGCAAGCAGGTCGAGGCCCGTGGCTGGGTCGTGGACCGTTCGCGCCGTGGCGGATTGCAAGCGGGGCAAGCGCGCTGGCTCCTTCCATTGACCGATCCGGCGATGTTGCAAGCGGCACCTTGATAAAAAAATTGTAGACATTTTTATTGTCGATTGTGAACAGTCTATCCCTTGTGTTCCGTGGCTCTTGGCCCAAAGTCGTAGGGCGGGGCGCTTGACAGGGGTGACTGGTCAGTCTTGTGGGGACTTTGCGAGGCGCGTATCCTCGCTGACCAGTCTGTCCAACAGTAAAAGCGGAATGCCCCCATGTCTGATCTGAAAACTGCCGCTCTCGAATATCACGCCCATCCTCGTCCAGGTAAGCTGAGTGTCGAGCTCACCAAGGCCACCGCTACCGCCCGCGACCTGTCGCTGGCCTACAGCCCCGGCGTAGCCGAACCAGTACGCGAAATCGCCCGCGATCCTGAACTGGCCTACAAATACACCGGTAAAGGCAACCTGGTTGCAGTCATTTCCGATGGCACCGCGATTCTGGGCCTGGGTAACCTCGGCCCATTGGCTTCCAAGCCAGTGATGGAAGGTAAGGGCGTGCTGTTCAAGCGCTTCGCCGGCATCGACGTTTTTGACATCGAAGTCGACTCCGAAAGCCCGCAAGCCTTCATCGACACCGTCAAGCGCATCTCCATCACCTTCGGTGGCATCAACCTGGAAGACATCAAGGCACCTGAGTGCTTTGAGATCGAACGCGCTCTGATCGAGCAGTGCGACATCCCGGTATTCCACGATGACCAGCACGGCACCGCAATCGTGACTGCCGCCGGCATGATCAACGCCCTGGAAATCGCTGGCAAAACCCTCGCCGACGCCAAGATCGTCTGCCTGGGTGCCGGTGCGGCCGCCATCTCCTGCATGAAATTGCTGGTGAGCATGGGCGCCAACATCGAAAACATTTACATGGTTGACCGTACCGGCGTGATCCACTCCGGCCGTGACGACCTGAACCAGTACAAGGCTGTCTTCGCTCACGCGACCGACAAGCGCACCCTGGCTGACGCCCTGCAAGGCGCAGACGTGTTCGTCGGCCTGTCCGGTCCGAACCTGCTGAGCGCTGAAGGCCTGCTGTCCATGGCGGCCAACCCGATCGTGTTCGCGTGCTCGAACCCGGATCCGGAAATCTCCCCGGAACTGGCACACGCCACCCGTAACGACGTGATCATGGCGACCGGCCGTTCGGACTACCCGAACCAGGTCAACAACGTACTGGGCTTCCCGTTCATCTTCCGTGGTGCCCTGGACGTTCGCGCCAAGCGCATCAACGAAGAAATGAAAGTGGCAGCAGCCAACGCCCTGCGTGAACTGGCCAAACTGCCGGTTCCTCAGGAAGTGTGCGACGCCTACGGCGGCATCAAGCTGGAATTCGGTCGTGAGTACATCATTCCGAAGCCAATGGACAAGCGTCTGATCACCCTGATCTCCGATGCCGTGGCCAAGGCTGCAATCGAGACCGGCGTGGCAACCCTGCCGTATCCGAAGAACTACCCGCTGAAAAGCGTGGATGATGTGTTCAACGGCTAAGCCGTTGTAACGCTTCAACCGAAGCCCCGGTTCTTGTGAGCCGGGGTTTTTTATTGTCTGTGGTTTGTGTGTTGCCTGTGCGGGCCTCTTCGCGGGCAAGTCGGATCGCCGCACCGCTCGCTCCTACGGGTTTTGTGTTGTACGCAGTTTTCGCGACCGGCACAAAACCCGTAGGAGCGAGGCTTGCCCGCGAAGAGGCCGGGTAATACAACCCATAAATCGCAGACAACAAAAAGCCCCGCACTTCTCTCGAAGGCGGGGCTTTTCGGGTGGTGCTGCGATCAGAACAAATCGATCGGCGCCGCTTCATCCGCTGGCAGCGGGCTGCCCGGCGCATTGCCGTTGCCCAGCTCATTCACCGACGGTGGCGTATCTTCGGCCTTGAACAGTTCGAAGTACGCTCCAGGCGTGCCTGGGGTGGCTGCCCGGCCGCTGATCGGGTCAACCCGCAGGCTGAGGATGCCTTCCGGTTCCGGTTGCGTGTGTGGCGGCTTGTCTTTGAGCGCGGCGCCCATGTAGTTCATCCAGATCGGCAGGGCAACGGTGCCGCCGAACTCGCGTTTGCCCAGGCTTTCCGGTTGGTCGAAACCGGTCCAGACGGTGGTCACGTAATCGGCGTTGTAGCCCGAGAACCAGGCATCCTTCGATTCGTTGGTCGTACCGGTTTTGCCTGCAATGTCGGGGCGCCCCAAGGCCAGTGCGCGACGGCCGGTGCCGAGTTTGATCACGTCCTCGAGCATGCTGTTGAGGATGTAAGTGGTGCGACCATCGACAATGCGTTCGGCCACGGCCGGCGCCTGAGGTGTTGGCAGACCCGGAGCTTCGCCCGGTGTCGCATTGACCGTAAAGGCCTCGGCGGTCGGCGCGGCGATGCCGTCGGTGGCCACATCGCCTTTCGGCACGCTTGGCGGATTGGCGACGAACAACGTGTCGCCGTTGCGGCTTTCGATCTTGTCGATGATGTACGGGGTGATCTTGAAGCCGCCGTTGGCGAACGTGCTCCAGCCGGTGGCGATTTCCATTGGCGTCAGGGTCGCGGTGCCCAGGGCGAGCGACAGGTTGCGCGGCAGGTCCTGCTTGTTGAAGCCGAACTTGCTGATGTAGTCGATGGTGCGATCGACGCCCAGCGCCTGCACCAGGCGGATCGACACCAGGTTGCGCGACTTGTACAGCCCTTCACGCAGGCGGATCGGGCCGAGGAAGGTGTTGGTGTCGTTCTTCGGACGCCAGACCTTGTCCAGGTACTCGTCGACGAACACGATCGGTGCGTCGTTCACCAGGCTGGCGGCGGTGTAGCCGTTATCCAGCGCGGCGCTGTAAACGAACGGTTTGAAGCTTGAGCCCGGCTGGCGCTTGGCCTGCAGGGCACGGTTGTAGTTGCTCTGCTCGAAGGCGAAACCGCCGACCAGCGAGCGAATCGCGCCGTTCTGCGGATCAAGGGAGACCAGTGCGCCCTGAGCTTGCGGGATCTGGCTGAATTTCAGCGAATTGTCCGGCTGACGCTGCACGCGAATCAGATCACCGACCTGAGCCACATCCGCGGGCTGCTTCGGATTGGCGCCCATGCTGTTGGTGTTCAGGAACGGCCGCGCCCATTTCATGCTGTCCCAGCCGATGTGTTCATCGCCGGTACGGGTCAGCACTTGCAGGCCGTTCTTCTCGACCTGCGTGACGATGGCCGGCTCAAGGCCGCTGATGGTGCGCTGCTTGGTCAACTCGGAGATCCAGGCCTCGCGGGTCTTGCCCGGCAGGCGCGACTCGGGACCGCGATAGCCGTGACGCTGATCGTAGGTCATCAGGCCTTCGTGGACGGCCGTGTTGGCCATTTCCTGCAGGTTGCTCGGCACGGTGGTCGTGACGCGGAAACCTTCGGTGTAGGCATCGCTGCCGTAGCGGCCGACCATTTCGGCGCGGGCCATTTCAGCAATGTACGGCGCGTTCACTTCCGGGGTTGGCACGTGATAGCTGGCGTTCAGCGGCTCGTTGATCGCGGCGGTGTAATCGCTCTCGGTGATCTTGCCGAGCTTGTACATGCGGCCAAGGATCCAGTCGCGACGTTCCTTGCTGCGAGCCGGATTGGCCAGCGGGTTGAAGCGCGACGGAGCTTTCGGCAGGCCGGCGATCATCGCCATCTGCGCCAGGCTGACGTCACGAATCGACTTGCCGTAGTAAACCTGCGCCGCGGCCTCGATGCCGTAGGCGCGGTTGCCCAGGTAGATCTTGTTGACGTACAGCTCGAGGATCTCGTCCTTGGTCAGCTGCCGTTCGATCTGCAGGGCCAGGAGGATTTCAGTGGTCTTGCGCGAGAAGCTGCGTTCGCTGGTCAGGAAGAAGTTCTTCGCCACCTGCATGGTGATGGTGCTGCCGCCGGACTGGATGTGTCCGCTTTTGACCAATTGGGTGGCGGCACGCATCAGGCTGCTGGGATCGACGCCGTAGTGGTTGGCGAAATTGTCGTCTTCAGCACTTAGTAACGCATTAATGAAATTGGGGGGAATGTCGGCGAAACGGATCGGTGTACGGCGCATTTCGCCAAACTCTGCGATCAACTTGTTGTCGCTGCTGTAGACGCGCAATGGAATCTGCAACTGGATGCTTCGCAGAGCCTCCACAGAGGGTAATCCCGGACTAAGGTAAAGAAACGCGCCGCTCAGACCAAGGAGCAGTCCGCAGAAAACGGCGACGATGGACCAACCGAAGAATTTCAGCAGACGAATCAAGGCTTTGGGATATCCAGGGCAAAGAATGAATTAGGCAGCAGGGTTCAGATAAACAGGGAACGACCCGCGCTTGCAGTAAAAACCGGAAAAAAACGCTGGGCATTATAAGCATTTTTACGTCGAGGGCGTCATTTGCGCTGCTGTCAAGACGGGTGGTTTGAACGCAACGGACATTACAGAGTCCGTAAGACACGGATAGTCATAGGGAATTGGTAGTGCTAGGACTCTTCAATAAAAAAGCCAATACGCTTTTGGGGATCGACATCAGCTCCACGTCGGTGAAACTTCTGGAGTTAAGCCGCCAGGGCGACCGCTATCGGGTCGAGGCTTATGCGGTAGAACCGCTACCCGCCAACGCGGTGGTCGAGAAAAATATCGCCGAGCTCGAAGGCGTGGGTCAGGCCCTTTCACGCGTGCTGCTCAAGGCCAGAACCAGCCTCAAGAATGTGGCCGTAGCCGTGGCCGGTTCTGCCGTCATCACCAAAACCATCGAAATGGATGCGGGTCTTTCCGACGACGAGCTGGAAAACCAGCTGAAGATCGAGGCCGATCAGTACATCCCTTATCCACTGGACGAAGTCGCCATCGACTTTGAAGTACAGGGCGTATCGGCACGCAACCCGGAACGGGTCAGTGTGCTGCTGGCAGCGTGTCGCAAGGAAAACGTCGAAGTCCGTGAAGCGGCGCTCGCACTGGCCGGCCTGACGGCGCGCGTGGTCGATGTCGAGGCTTACGCGCTGGAACGCTCCTTCGGCCTGCTGACCGGGCATCTGGCGGCGTCTCGCGAGGATCTGACGGTCGCCGTGGTCGACATCGGCGCGACCATGACCACCCTGAGCGTGCTGCGCAACGGGAAAATTATCTACACACGCGAACAGTTGTTCGGCGGTCGTCAACTGACGGAAGAAATCCAGCGGCGTTATGGCCTGACCGTTGAGCAAGCGGGGCTGGCAAAGAAGCAGGGCGGTTTGCCGGACGATTACGTCAGCGAAGTGTTGCAGCCCTTCCGAGATGCGCTGGTGCAGCAAGTGTCTCGTTCGTTGCAGTTTTTCTTCGCTTCCGGCCAGTACACCTCGGTCGACCATATCCTGTTGGCTGGCGGCACCGCTTCGGTTCCGGGGTTGGACCGATTGATCGAGGAGCGACTGGGCACTTCGACGCAAGTGGCCAATCCATTCTCCGACATGACCCTGGGCAGCAAGGTCAACGCCGGTGCCCTGGCCAGCGACGCGCCGGCGCTGATGATCGCCTGCGGGTTAGCCCTCAGGAGCTTCGACTGATGGCGCGGATCAACCTTTTACCTTGGCGCGAAGAGCTGCGGGACGCACGCCGCAAACGCTTTTTGCTGGCGCTGGTCGGCGTGCTGGTGGGCGCTGTGGCAGTGGTGCTGGTCGCGGATCGGGCCATCAACGGCGCCATCGACCGACAGGTCGCCCGAAACGATTACATCGGTAAACAGATTGCGGTGGTCGACGAACGGATCAAACAGATCAGCGACCTCAAGGCCCGGCGTCAGCAACTGGTCGAACGCATGCGCATCATTCAGGACCTGCAAGGCAATCGTCCGATCAGCGGGCGGATCTTCGATCAGTTGGCGCGAACCCTGCCGGACGGGGTCTATTTCACCGAGGTGAAAATGGAAGGTAAAACCCTGTCCATCACCGGCGCGGCAGAATCCAATAACCGAGTTTCCGACTTGATGCGCAATCTGGATGCATCGGACTGGTTCGATGCGCCCACCTTGACAGAGGTCAAGGCGACCACCGCAGGCCAACTGGATCAGGCCAACGTCTTTCAGTTGACCGTGCGCCAGACCCAGCCTGCTGCCGTGGAGGCCGTTCAATGAAGCCGGCCGAATGGATCGAAGGGCTGCGCAAGATCGACATCAACGATCTGGACACCAACAACATGGGGTCCTGGCCGCCCGCCATCAAGGCGCTGGCGGGTCTTCTATTGATGATTCTGGTGTTGGCGTTGGGCTACAGCTTTTCCATCAGTGACCTTGAGAGCCAGCTTGAACTCAAGCGCGAGGAAGAGTCGACCCTCAAGGAGCAATTCGCCACCAAGGCCCACATGGCGGCGAATCTTGAGCTGTACACCCAGCAGATGAAGGAAATGGAGAACTCCTTCGGCGTACTCCTGCGGCAACTGCCTAGCGACACTGAAGTGCCCGGTCTGCTGGAGGACATCACCCGTACCGGCCTCGGAAGCGGGCTGGAGTTTGAAGAGATCAAACTGCTGCCAGAGGTGACCCAGCCTTTCTACATCGAACTGCCGATCCAGATCACCGTCACCGGTGCCTATCATGACCTCGCCACGTTCGTCAGTGGCGTGGCGGGGCTGCCACGGATCGTCACCCTGCATGATTTCGACCTTGCCCCGGCCAACCCCGAAGGCGGCGCTAAATTGCGCATGAGCATCCTCGCCAAGACTTACCGCTACAACGACAAGGGGCTGCAAAAATGAGCCCGGTTCGTATTTTTCCGATGATCGGGATGTTGGCCGCCCTGGCCGGTTGTGATGGCAGCAATGACTTCAGTGATCTCGACGCTTACATGAACGAAATGCGTCTGCGTGCGCCCGGCAGAATTGAACCAACGCCGACATTCCGGTCTTACCCAACGTTCACCTACAGCGCGGCTAACTTGCGAAGCCCGTTTTCCCGGCAGCTCAGAGTTGATCTGGCGGGCCAAAAACATGGCGCACGCAATGTCAAACCAGACCCCAGCCGGGTCAAGCAGTACCTCGAAGGTTTCAACATCGAGCAGTTTGAAATGGTCGGCACGATCTCCAATGCGGCGGGCTCCTTTGCGCTGTTGCGCGGGGCGGGCGGTGTGCATCGGCTGAAAGTCGGCGATTACCTGGGGCGCAACGATGGCCGAATCGTCGCCATCAGCGGCTCGCAAGTCGATGTGGTCGAAATCGTTCCTGACGGCGAAGGCGCCTGGCTGGAGCGGCCACGGACTATCCCTTTGAAAGAGCACTCATAGTGGAACTCGAATAATGAACAGGATTTTCGCAACCTTCGGTATTTCGCTATGGATAGCGTTGCTGTCGCCGATGGTACAAGCGGCCAACCTCAAGGCGCTGGATGTTGCCGCGCTGCCGGGAGACCGCGTCGAGTTGAAGTTGTCATTCGATGGCGCGCCGCCGGCGCCCCACGGTTACACGACGGAGCAGCCTGCGCGGATTGCGCTGGATCTGCCTGGCGTGGTCAGCCAGTTGGCGAGCAAGACCCGTGATCTTGGCGGCGGCAACGCCCGCAGCGCCACGGTGGTGGAAGCCAAGGACCGCACGCGGCTGATCATCAACCTGACTCAATTGACCCCGTACACCGCACGGGTCGAAGGCAACAACCTGTTCGTTGTGGTCGGGCGGGGAGGCAGTAACGCTGCCGCGCCTGCCGCCAGGCCTTCGCGGGTCGCCACGGCAACTGCGGCGCCGGCCAAGGCTTATGCGCCGGCGAGCAAGGCCATTCGCGGCGTGGATTTCCAGCGTGGAACCCAGGGCGAAGGCAACGTGGTCATCGACCTGTCGGACCCTTTCATCGCCCCGGACATTCAGGAGCGCGATGGCAAAATCGTCCTTAATTTTTCCAGAACCCAATTACCAGAACCTCTGCGAGTGCGCCTGGACGTCAAGGATTTCGCCACGCCGGTGCAGTTCGTCAACGCCAGTGCCACCGGTGATCGGGCGACCATCAGCATCGAGCCCAGCGGCGCCTTCGATTACTCGACCTACCAGACCGACAACAAGCTCACCGTCAGCATTCGCCCGATGACCGTCGATGACCTGCAAAAGCGCAACGCCGAACGTTTTGCCTACACCGGTGAAAAGCTCTCGCTGAACTTCCAGGACATTGACGTGCGCTCGGTGCTGCAACTGATCGCCGATTTCACCAACCTCAATCTGGTGGCCAGCGACACGGTGCAGGGCGGCATCACCTTGCGTCTGCAAAACGTGCCATGGGATCAGGCGCTGGACCTGGTGCTGAAAACCAAGGGGCTGGACAAGCGCAAGATCGGCAACGTGTTGCTGGTGGCGCCGGCCGACGAGATTGCCGCGCGCGAACGTCAGGAGCTGGAATCGCAGAAGCAGATTGCCGATCTGGCGCCATTGCGTCGTGAGCTGCTGCAGGTCAATTACGCCAAGGCGGCGGATATCGCCAAGCTGTTCACGTCGGTGACCAGTGCCGAGGCGAAAGTGGATGAGCGGGGTTCGATCACTGTCGATGACCGGACCAACAACATCATTGCCTATCAGACCCAGGATCGCCTCGACGAACTTCGCCGGATCGTCGCGCAACTGGACATCCCGGTGCGTCAGGTGATGATCGAGGCGCGAATCGTCGAAGCCAACGTCGACTACGACAAAAGCCTCGGCGTGCGCTGGGGTGGTTCGTTGCAGAACAAGGGCAACTGGAACACGTCCGGGGTCAGCAACGGCGCCGATGCTTCGTCGACCATCGGCACGCCTGGCAGCACCAGTACCAACTCGCCGTTCGTCGATATGGGCGCCGCCGCCAATACCTCGGGGCTCGGTATCGCCTTCATCACCGACAATGTGCTGCTGGATCTTGAACTGACCGCCATGGAGAAGACCGGCAACGGCGAAATCGTCTCACAGCCCAAAGTGGTCACGTCCGACAAGGAAACCGCAAAAATCCTCAAAGGTACCGAGATCCCGTACCAGGAAGCCAGCTCCAGCGGCGCCACATCGGTGTCCTTCAAAGAGGCCTCGCTGTCGCTGGAAGTGACGCCGCAGATCACCCCGGACAACCGGATCATCATGGAGGTCAAGGTCACCAAGGACGAACCGGACTACCTGAACAAGGTCCAGGATGTACCGCCGATCAAGAAAAACGAGGTCAACGCCAAGGTCCTGGTCAATGACGGCGAGACCATCGTAATCGGTGGCGTTTTCTCAAATACTCAGAGCAAGGTTGTAGATAAGGTGCCATTTCTCGGCGATGTGCCGTATCTTGGCCGCCTTTTCCGGCGTGACGTGGTTTCGGAGAAAAAATCCGAGCTGCTGGTATTTCTCACTCCGCGTATCATGAACAACCAGGCGATTGCTGTGAGTCATTGATTCTGTGCGAAATTTGATTCTTGTTGGACCGATGGGGGCTGGAAAAAGCACCATCGGCCGGTTGCTGGCCAAAGAGCTGCGCCTGCCATTCAAAGATTCCGATAAGGAAATTGAATTGCGCACGGGCGCCAATATCCCATGGATCTTCGATAAGGAAGGCGAACCGGGCTTTCGTGACCGCGAGCAGGCGATGATTGCCGAGCTGTGCGATTGCGACGGCGTGGTGCTGGCGACCGGCGGCGGTGCAGTCATGCGCGAAGCCAATCGTCGGGCGCTGCGTGCCGGTGGTCGGGTGGTTTATCTGCACGCTTCCGTGGAGCAGCAGGTCGGCCGCACTGCCCGCGACCGCAATCGGCCACTGTTGCGTACTGCCGACCCGGCCAAGACCCTTCGGGATCTGCTGGAGTTGCGCGACCCGCTTTATCGGGAAATCGCCGACCTGGTGGTTGAAACGGATGAGCGGCCGCCGCGTATGGTGGTGCTCGATATTCTCGAGCGCTTGCAGCAGCTGCCTCCCCGTTAAAGCGCAGCGCGAAATGCGCTATCCTCGGCGTCCTGCCACGACCGCTCAAGGTTGTGGCGGATGGCTACCGAACGGCGTCACACCATCAGATGCCCTGGATACTCGATAACTCAAGGCGGGATGCCTGATTTCATCTTCACTGTGGGGACACATGCAGACACTCAAGGTCGATCTAGGCGAGCGCAGCTACCCGATTCATATTGGCGAAGGTTTGTTGGATCAGCCTGAGCTGCTGGCCCCGCATATTCGCGGACGGCAAGTGGCGATCATCTCCAACGAAACCGTTGCGCCGCTCTATCTTGAACGTCTGACCCGCAGCCTTGCACAGTATTCGGTGATTTCCGTGGTGCTGCCCGACGGCGAAGCCTTCAAGACCTGGGAAACCCTGCAACTGATTTTCGACGGCTTGCTGACCGCACGACACGACCGTCGCACGACCGTGATCGCCCTCGGTGGCGGCGTGATTGGCGACATGGCCGGTTTTGCCGCCGCCTGTTACCAGCGTGGCGTCGATTTCATCCAGGTTCCAACCACTCTGTTGTCGCAAGTCGATTCCTCGGTGGGCGGCAAGACCGGGATCAATCATCCGCTGGGCAAAAACATGGTCGGCGCGTTCTATCAGCCGAACGTGGTGCTGATCGATACCGCCTCCCTCAATACCCTGCCGGCCCGCGAGTTGTCCGCCGGGCTTGCTGAAGTCATCAAATACGGCTTGATCTGCGACGAGCCCTTCCTGACCTGGCTCGAAGAAAACGTCGATCGCCTGCGCGCCCTGGACCAGGTCGCCCTGACCTATGCCATCGAGCGCTCCTGCGCGGCGAAGGCAGCGGTGGTCGGCGCCGATGAAAAGGAAACCGGCGTTCGCGCCACGTTGAACCTGGGCCACACGTTCGGCCACGCCATCGAAACCCACATGGGCTATGGTGTCTGGCTGCATGGTGAAGCGGTCGCTGCCGGTACGGTAATGGCGTTGGAAATGTCCACGCGTCTGGGCTGGATCAGTGAGCAAGAGCGTGATCGCGGCATTCGCCTGTTCCAGCGTGCCGGCCTGCCGGTCATCCCGCCTGAAGAGATGACTGAAGCCGATTTTCTCGAACATATGGCAATTGACAAGAAAGTGATCGACGGTCGTTTGCGCCTGGTGCTGCTGCGCCACATGGGCGAAGCAGTGGTGACCGACGATTATCCGAAAGAGGTTCTACAGGCCACGCTGGGAGCGGATTACCGCGCCCTGGCTCAGCTTAAAGGTTAATAAGATCCCGATGACTAGTTTGCACGCCGACGAGGCTTTCCTCGGCCATTACCAGTTGAGTCATGACCCTTTTGCTCCACGGGTGCCTGGCTTCAAATTCTTCCCGGCCCAGCGCAAACCTGTGCTGGGTCAGCTGCACCACCTGGCCCGTTACAGCCAGTTGCTGCTGGTGGTCACCGGCCCGCAAGGCAGTGGCAAGACCCTGTTGCGTCAGGCTCTGGTGGCCAGCACCAATAAACAGTCCGTTCAAAGCGTGGTGGTTTCCGCCCGTGGCGCCGGTGATGCGGCGGGCGTGCTGCGTCAGGTGGCTCAGGCGCTGAACGTTGCCGAGGCCGAGACCGGCGCGATTCTGGCTCAGGTCGTGCAGCTCGCGCTGACCGGTCAGGAAGTCTATTTGCTGGTGGACGACGCCGAGCAGCTCGACGAGTCCGCGCTCGAAGCCTTGATGGAGCTGGCCGCCGGTGCGCCGGAAGGCCGCCCGCACGTGTTCCTGTTCGGCGAATCCTCGCTGATCGCTCAACTTGAGGCGCTGAGCCTTGAAGAAGAGCGCTTCCACGTCATCGAGCTGCAGCCTTACACCGAAGAAGAAACCCGCGAATATCTGGACCAGCGGCTCGAAGGTGCTGGGCGGGGTATCGAACTTTTCACCGCAGAACAGATCTCTGATATTCACGAAAGCTCCGACGGCTGGCCTGGCAACATCAACCAGGTTGCCCGCGATGCAATGATCGAAGCCATGATTGCCAGCCGCTCAGCGGTCAAGCGTCCAAGTATGGGGTTCAACATGCCGAAGAAACACGTATTGGCGATTTCCGCCGTCGTCGTGGTCGCGGTAGCCGCCGCCTGGTTGATGCCGGGTCGCAGCAAAGCACCGACCACCGGCGCACCTGCCAACGAACAGGCGCAACTGCCGCTCGGCCAGGGCACGCCACAACCTAACAGCGGCGGCGCACCTGCCGTGGAATTCGCCGGTAATTCGCAACCGATGCCATTGCCGTTGGTCGGCAACTCGCAGCCGGTCATGCGTGGCCCGCTGGCTGAAGCCGCCGGTGGCATCACCGAGGGCGACGATGGCGTGCCGGTAGAGGGTTCCAGCGCTACACCGCCGACCGTAACCACCATCGCGCCTCCTGCGGGCATCCAGGCCGGTCCTGCGCCGACGCCAGCCGCCAAGCCTACGCCTGCGCCTGCACCAGCGCCGACTCAGGTCGCGACGGCCAAGCCGGTTCCGACGGCGCCTGCAGTGAAGCCGGCACCAGCGCCTGCGCCAGCCAAGCCAGCGGCCGTCGCAACCGCCAAGCCTGCCGAGAAACCAGCGGCTGCGGCCAAGGCTGCCGGCGGCACCTGGTACGCCGGTCAGGCTCCGGGTAACTACGTGGTGCAGATCCTCGGCACCAGCTCCGAGGCGACCGCGCAAAACTTCGTGAAAGAGCAGGGCGGCGAGTACCGTTATTTCAAGAAAGTCCTCAACGGCAAGCCGCTTTACGTCATCACTTACGGTAACTTCGCCAACCGCGATGCAGCCGTTACCGCCATCAAGGCCTTGCCAGCGAAGGTTCAGGCTGGTAAACCTTGGCCTCGCACTGTCGCCAGCGTCCAACAGGAACTGGCAACAACTCGCTGAAGATTCGGCGGCCTTACCCAGGCCGCCTCTCCCGGCACCTCAAAATTTCTACAAGCGCATGCCGCCTCTACAGGCCGCGTGCCTTGTGGTGTCTGCGTCACAGTAGTCTTTGAGTCGTTGCAGTCAAAATTAAAAAAGTTTTGACTAGCACAGCAGATCGCTTTAAACCTTTCACAAATGCGACATAGATTTGCGACATTTCGTCGTCAAATTTGTGAGCCTCTGTGTCGGTGTGTACAATGACCTCCCTTTTGCCCCCGCAAAGCTGGCGTACGTTCGGCGCGGATGGTAAGTGGTTGAATTGAAAAGAAATTTGCCTCGATAAGAGGCAGCCTGGTGAGAAAGTGTCTATGAAAGCAGGTCTGTACCAACCAGATGAATTCAAGGATAACTGCGGTTTCGGCCTGATAGCCCATATGCAGGGCGAGCCCAGTCATACCCTTTTGCAAACGGCCATCGAGGCCCTGACCTGCATGACCCACCGCGGTGGGATCAACGCCGACGGCAAGACCGGTGACGGTTGCGGTCTGCTGATTCAAAAGCCGGACGTGTTCCTGCGAGCCATCGCCCAGGAAACCTTCGGCGTCGAACTGCCCAAGCAATATGCGGTGGGCATGGTCTTCTTCAACCAGGACCCGGTCAAAGCCGAAGCCGCTCGCGAGAACATGAACCGCGAGATCCTGGCCGAAGGCCTGACCCTGGTCGGCTGGCGCAAAGTGCCGATCGACACCAGCGTCCTCGGCCGCCTGGCCCTTGAGCGCCTGCCGCAGATCGAGCAGGTCTACATCGGCGGTGAAGGCCTGAGCGATCAGGACATGGCGATCAAGCTGTTCAGCGCCCGTCGTCGCTCGTCCGTGGCCAACGCCGCCGACGTCGATCACTACATCTGCAGCTTTTCGCACAAGACCATCATCTACAAAGGCCTGATGATGCCGGCGGATTTGACCGCCTTCTATCCAGACCTCAGCGATCAGCGCCTGCAAACCTCGATTTGCGTGTTCCACCAGCGCTTTTCCACCAACACCCTGCCGAAATGGCCGCTGGCCCAGCCATTCCGCTTCCTCGCCCACAACGGCGAGATCAACACCATCACCGGCAACCGCAACTGGGCCCAGGCCCGTCGCACCAAGTTCACCAACGATCTGATGGATCTGGAAGAACTCGGCCCGCTGGTGAACCGCGTCGGTTCCGACTCCTCCAGCATGGACAACATGCTCGAGCTGATGGTCACCGGTGGCATCGACCTGTTCCGTGGCGTGCGGATGATCATTCCGCCTGCGTGGCAGAACGTCGAAACCATGGACCCGGACCTGCGTGCGTTCTACGAATACAACTCGATGCACATGGAGCCGTGGGACGGCCCGGCCGGCGTGGTAATGACCGACGGTCGTTACGCGGTGTGCCTGCTCGACCGTAACGGTCTGCGTCCGGCGCGTTGGGTCACCACCAAGAATGGTTTCATCACCCTGGCGTCCGAAATCGGTGTCTGGAACTACCAGCCTGAAGACGTGATCGCCAAGGGCCGCGTTGGCCCGGGCCAGATCTTTGCCGTGGACACCGAGACCGGTCAGATCCTCGACACCGACGCGATCGACAACCGTCTGAAATCCCGTCATCCATACAAGCAATGGCTGCGCAAGAATGCCCTGCGCATCCAGGCGACCATGGAAGACAACGACCACGGTTCGGCGTTCTACGATGTCGATCAGCTCAAGCAATACATGAAGATGTATCAGGTCACGTTCGAAGAGCGCGACCAGGTGCTGCGTCCGCTCGGCGAGCAAGGCTACGAAGCCGTTGGCTCCATGGGCGACGATACGCCGATGGCCGTGCTGTCCCAGCGCGTGCGCACGCCGTACGACTATTTCCGCCAGCAGTTCGCGCAGGTGACCAACCCGCCGATCGACCCGCTGCGTGAAGCCATCGTCATGTCGCTGGAGATCTGCCTTGGTGCCGAGCGCAACATCTTCCAGGAGTCGCCGGAACACGCCTCGCGCGTAATCCTCAGCTCGCCGGTCATTTCCCCGGCCAAGTGGCGCTCGCTGATGAACCTCGATCGTCCGGGCTTCGAGCGCGCGATCATCGACCTCAACTACGACGAAAGCGTCGGCCTCGAAGCTGCCGTGCGCAACGTCGCCGATCAGGCTGAAGAAGCCGTTCGCGCCGGTCGCACCCAGATCGTCCTGAGCGACCGTCACATTGCACCGGGCAAGTTGCCGATCCACGCTTCCCTGGCCACCGGCGCGGTACACCACCGCCTGACCGAAAAAGGCCTGCGTTGCGACTCCAACATCCTGGTGGAAACCGCCACCGCACGCGACCCGCACCACTTTGCGGTGTTGATCGGCTTCGGCGCCTCGGCGGTCTATCCGTTCCTGGCTTATGAAGTGCTGGGCGACCTGATCCGTACCGGTGAAGTGCTGGGCGACCTCTATGAGGTGTTCAAGAACTACCGCAAAGGCATCACCAAAGGGTTGCTGAAGATCCTGTCGAAGATGGGTATCTCGACCATCGCCTCGTACCGTGGTGCACAGCTGTTCGAAGCGATCGGCCTGTCCGAGGAAGTCTGCGACCTGAGCTTCCGTGGCGTGCCGAGCCGCATCAAGGGCGCACGTTTCGTCGACATCGAAGCCGAGCAGAAAGCCCTCGCCGCCGAAGCCTGGAGCCCGCGCAAGCCGATCCAGCAAGGCGGTCTGCTGAAGTTCGTCCACGGTGGCGAATATCACGCCTACAACCCGGACGTGGTCAACACCCTGCAAGCCGCTGTGCAGCAGGGCGACTACAGCAAGTTCAAGGAATACACGTCGCTGGTGGACAACCGTCCGGTGTCGATGATCCGCGACCTGTTCAACGTCAAGACGCTGGCCACGCCGCTGGACATCAGCGAGATCGAACCGCTGGAATCGGTGCTCAAGCGCTTTGACTCCGCCGGCATTTCGCTTGGCGCACTGTCGCCGGAAGCTCACGAAGCCCTGGCCGAAGCCATGAACCGCCTCGGTGCGCGTTCCAACTCCGGCGAAGGCGGCGAAGACCCGGCGCGCTACGGCACCATCAAGAGCTCGAAAATCAAGCAAGTCGCGACTGGCCGTTTCGGTGTCACCCCGGAATACCTGGTCAACGCTGAGGTGCTGCAGATCAAGGTTGCCCAGGGCGCCAAGCCCGGCGAAGGCGGTCAACTGCCAGGCGGCAAGGTCAACGGTCTGATCGCCAAGCTGCGTTACGCAGTGCCGGGCGTGACCCTGATTTCTCCGCCACCGCACCACGACATCTATTCGATCGAAGACTTGTCGCAGCTGATTTTCGACCTGAAACAAGTCAACCCGAAGGCCCTGGTCTCGGTGAAACTGGTAGCAGAAGCGGGCGTCGGTACCATCGCCGCCGGTGTGGCCAAGGCCTACGCGGACTTGATCACCATCTCCGGCTACGACGGCGGCACCGGCGCATCGCCGCTGACCTCGATCAAATACGCGGGCGCTCCGTGGGAACTCGGCCTGGCCGAAACCCACCAGACCCTGCGTGGCAACGACCTGCGCGGCAAAGTCCGGGTACAGACCGACGGCGGCCTGAAAACCGGCCTCGACGTGATCAAGGCGGCCATCCTCGGCGCTGAAAGCTTCGGTTTCGGCACCGCGCCAATGATCGCGCTGGGTTGCAAATACCTGCGTATCTGCCACCTGAACAACTGCGCCACCGGCGTCGCGACTCAGAACGAGAAGCTGCGCAAGGATCACTACATCGGCACCGTCGACATGGTGGTGAATTTCTTCACCTACGTCGCCGAAGAAACCCGTGAGTGGCTGGCCAAGCTGGGCGTGCGCTCCCTCGAAGAGCTGATCGGTCGCACCGATCTGCTGGAAGTCCTCGAAGGCCAGACCGCCAAGCAGAACCACCTGGACCTGACCCCGTTGCTGGGCAGCGATCACATCCCGGCAGACAAGCCTCAGTTCTGCCAGGTCGACCGCAACCCGCCGTTCGACAAAGGCCTGCTGGCCGAGAAAATGATCGATATGGCCACCTCGGCCATCAACGACATGAGCGGCGCCGAGTTCGCGCTGGATATCTGCAACTGCGACCGTTCGATCGGCGCGCGGATCTCCGGTGAAATCGCGCGCAAGCACGGCAACCAAGGCATGGCGAACGCGCCGATCACCTTCCGCTTCAAAGGGACGGCCGGTCAGAGCTTCGGTGTGTGGAACGCCGGCGGTTTGAACATGTACCTGGAAGGCGATGCCAACGACTACGTCGGCAAAGGCATGACCGGTGGCAAACTGGTCATCGTTCCGCCGAAGGGCAGCGCCTACAAGACGCAGGACAGTGCCATCATCGGCAACACCTGCCTGTACGGCGCCACCGGCGGCAAGTTGTTCGCTGCCGGCACTGCGGGCGAGCGTTTCGCAGTGCGTAACTCCGGTGCTCACACCGTGGTGGAAGGCACTGGCGATCACTGCTGCGAGTACATGACCGGTGGTTTCGTCTGCGTCCTGGGCAAAACCGGTTACAACTTCGGCTCGGGCATGACCGGCGGTTTCGCCTACGTGCTCGACCAGGACAACACCTTCGTTGACCGGGTCAACCACGAACTGGTGGAAATCCAGCGGATCAGCGGCGAAGCGATGGAAGCCTACCGTAGCCACCTGCAACGCGTGCTGAACGAGTACGTCGAGGAAACCGACAGCGAGTGGGGTCGTGAACTCGCAGAAAACCTCGATGACTACCTGCGCCGTTTCTGGTTGGTCAAGCCCAAGGCTGCCAGCTTGAAAACGTTGCTTTCCAGCACCCGTGCCAACCCGCAGTGATATGCGCCTGAAGAGTTTGATGAGGTTTTAACAATGGCTGAACGTCTGAATAACGACTTCCAGTTCATCGACGTCGGGCGCAAAGATCCGAAGAAGAAACTGTTGCGTCAACGCAAGAAAGAGTTCGTGGAGATCTACGAACCCTTCAAACCCCAGCATTCGGCCGATCAGGCCCACCGCTGCCTGGGTTGCGGTAACCCGTATTGCGAATGGAAGTGCCCGGTGCACAACTTCATTCCGAACTGGCTGAAACTGGTGGCCGAGGGCAACATCCTCCAGGCCGCCGAGCTGTCACACCAGACCAACACCCTGCCGGAAGTCTGCGGCCGGGTGTGCCCGCAGGATCGTCTGTGCGAGGGTGCCTGCACCCTCAACGACGGCTTCGGCGCGGTGACCATCGGTTCGGTCGAGAAGTACATCACCGACACCGCGTTCGCCATGGGCTGGCGCCCGGACATGTCCAAGGTCAAGCCGACCGGCAAACGTGTCGCGATCATCGGCGCAGGCCCGGCCGGTCTCGGTTGTGCCGACGTGCTGGTACGCGGCGGCGTGACCCCGGTGGTGTTCGACAAGAACCCGGAAATCGGCGGTCTGCTGACCTTCGGCATCCCGGAGTTCAAGCTGGAAAAGACCGTGCTGAGCAATCGCCGCGAAGTCTTCACCGGCATGGGCATCGAGTTCCGCCTGAACACCGAAGTGGGCAAGGACGTGTCCGTCGAGCAACTGCTCGAAGAATACGATGCCGTGTTCATGGGCATGGGCACCTACACCTACATGAAGGGCGGCTTTGCCGGTGAAGACCTGCCGGGCGTGCATGACGCGCTCGACTTCCTGATCGCCAACGTCAACCGCAACCTGGGTTTTGAAAAGTCGCCGGAAGATTTCGTCGACATGAAAGGCAAGAAGGTTGTGGTACTGGGCGGCGGCGACACGGCGATGGACTGCAACCGTACGTCGATCCGCCAGGGCGCCAAGTCGGTGACCTGTGCGTATCGTCGTGACGAAGCGAACATGCCTGGCTCGCGCAAAGAGGTGAAGAACGCCAAGGAAGAAGGCGTGAAATTCCTCTACAACCGCCAGCCGATCGCCATCGTGGGTGAAGACAAGGTTGAAGGCGTGAAGGTGGTCGAGACTCGTCTCGGCGAGCCGGACGCCCGTGGCCGTCGCAGCCCCGAGCCGATCCCGGGCTCCGAAGAGATCATCCCGGCCGACGCCGTGGTGATCGCTTTCGGTTTCCGTCCAAGCCCGGCGCCGTGGTTCGAGCAGTTCAGCATCCAGACCGACAGCCAGGGCCGCGTAGTTGCGCCTGAACAAGGTCAGTTCAAGCACCAGACCAGCAACCCGAAAATCTTCGCCGGTGGCGATATGGTTCGCGGTTCCGACCTGGTGGTGACGGCGATCTTCGAAGGTCGCAATGCGGCTGAAGGGATCCTGGACTACCTGGGCGTCTAAATCTGCTTGATCGGCGTCGCTCCCTTCGCGGGCAAGTCGGATCGCCGCACCGCTCGCTCCTACAGGTGCAATATGACCCTGTAGGAGCGAGGCTTGCCCGCGAAGAGGCCGGTAAATTCAACGCAGATTTAGTTGATGTAACCCGCGACAAATTGACCCGATAGACAAAAGGCTGACCTGCATCCGTGCCTTTTGCGTCGAGCTCTGAGAAAATGCCCGCACTTTTTTTCCGGATGCCGACATGACTGCCCTGAAGAACGACCGTTTCCTTCGCGCCCTGCTCAAGCAACCTGTAGACGTCACCCCTGTGTGGATGATGCGTCAGGCCGGTCGCTACTTGCCTGAATACCGCGCCAGCCGTGCCAAGGCCGGCGACTTCATGAGCCTGTGCATGAACCCGGCGTTCGCTTGCGAAGTCACCATGCAACCGCTCGACCGATATCCGCAACTGGATGCGGCAATCCTGTTCTCCGACATCCTCACCATCCCGGACGCCATGGGCCAGGGCCTGTACTTCGAAACCGGTGAAGGTCCGCGCTTCAAAAAAGTCGTCAGCACGATGGCCGACATCGAAGCCCTGCCGATTCCTGATCCGCACAAAGACCTCGGTTACGTGATGGACGCGGTCAGCACCATCCGCCGCGAACTGAACGGTCGTGTACCGCTGATCGGTTTCTCCGGCAGCCCATGGACCCTGGCCACCTATATGGTTGAAGGCGGCTCGTCGAAAGACTTCCGCAAGACCAAAGCCATGCTCTACGACAACCCGCAAGCCATGCACCTGCTGCTGGACAAGCTGGCGCAGTCGGTGACCTCGTACCTCAACGGCCAGATCATGGCTGGCGCGCAAGCGGTGCAGATCTTCGACACGTGGGGCGGCAACCTGTCGGCGGCGGCGTACCAGGAATTCTCCCTGGCCTACATGCGCAAAATCGTCAGCGGCCTGATCCGCGAACACGAAGGCCGCAAGGTTCCGGTCATCCTGTTCACCAAGAATGGCGGCCTGTGGCTGGAAAGCATTGCTGATGCCGGTGCTGATGCGCTGGGCCTGGACTGGACGTGCGATATCGGCAATGCCCGGGCTCGCGTTGGCGACAAAGTTGCCTTGCAAGGCAACATGGACCCGACCGTGCTCTACGCCAAACCGGAAGCCATTCGTACCGAAGTCGGACGGATCCTCGCCAGCTATGGCAAGGGTAGCGGCCACGTGTTCAACCTGGGTCATGGCATTACGCCGGAAGTCGATCCGGAACATGCGGGTGCGTTCCTGCGCGCGGTGCATGAGCTGTCGGCGCAGTATCACGAGTAGTTCTCTCGGGTTCCATCAAGCCTGTCCGGCCAACGCCGGGCAGGCTTTTTTTTGTCTGAAATACCGTGTGCCAGCCTAATCCGTTTCATCCTGTAAGAATGTTTTCCCTCTTTGTCAGACAAGTGAAGAGAGAGAGTAATCCCCATCTAAACGGCGACTTGTCCTACATAGAATTCGTGCCCATCTCAGTAAGGTTTCAGACCTTCGTCCGGTGCAACCCACCGAACGAGATTACGAACAGCGGCGTCCTTATGGCGCCTTAATTTTCGATAAGTAGTCTGGAACACACTCATGAAAAAGACCTTCTACAAGGGAGGAGCGCTAAGCGCATGCTCCTCTTCAATGATCCTGTTATCGGCAATGTTGGCGTCTCAAACTGTTTCGGCCCACGGCTATATGGAAGTGCCGCCATCGCGCGCGCTGCTGTGCCAGAAAGGGGTGAACACCAACTGTGGTGCCGCGCAATACGAGCCTCAAAGTGTTGGCGAAACGTTCAAAGGTTTTCCCGCTGGTACAGGCGGTGCGCCTTTGCAAGGGCCGATCGATGGCAAGATTCCGAGTGGCGGTCATCCATCGTTCTCCGCTATGGATGCTCAGTCCGCTACCCGTTGGCAATTAACGGAAATCAAAGACCGCAACATCGATTTCCAATGGAGCTACACCCAGGCTCACCCGGCCACCAAGCATGAGTACTTCATCACTCGCAACGGCTGGAACGTTAACGAATCCCTCAAGCGCGCCTCGTTCGAAAGCACCCCGTTCTGCGTCGTCGAGGGGAATCATCAGCTGCCGGTGTCCGGCGCCAAACACAACTGCAACATTCCTGACGACAAATCCGGCCAGCACGTCATCCTCGGGATCTGGACCGTCGGTGATACCGACGCGGCGTTTTACAACGCTGTCGATGTGAACATCCTCGGCGAACCGTCGTTGCCCGGTGGCTGGTCTTCCGTTGGCGGCATCACGCCATCGACCCAATTGCTGATCGGCGACAAGGTCAAGGCCCGTGCATTCTCTGCCAACGGTGTCAGCCCGAATTACGACGTCGAGATCTCCATCGACACTGCCGAGGAAGGCTCGCCGAATAACTGGGCGTTCAAACTCGCAGAAAAAATCAACAGCACCCACTCGCTTATCCGTGCCGGTGTTCGTAATGAGAACGGCAGCATCGAACCAGTCCGGGGTAACAACACCCTCTACGCCCAGAAAGAAAGCGGCGTAACCCGATTCGAAGTTCAGCTGGACATGAAGGAAGACGCCGCCGCGCGCATGTCGGTGGCCTCCCAGCAAGCCGAATACGTTCTGGAAAAAGGCCTGGCCAACGTCCAGTTCAGCATGATCTCGAACCGTGCGATGAACGTCGAAGCGACCTTGTTCGACGAGAACAACAAGCCGGTCGGTTCCGTCGCGAAGCAGGTAGACAGCGGTCCGACCTGGCTGACCATGGATGTTCGCAGCAATCCCGGCAAACACACCCTGACGCTGGTCGGCACCACGCTGGATGGCCGCACCACTCGCCAGGACACCCAGCCCACCCACATGACCGGTGAAGGCGCGGGCATCGAGCACGACTTCGTGTTCCCCGAAGGCATCAGCGAGTACACCGCCGGCACCAAAGTGCTGCAACCGAAGACCAATGAAATCTTCGAATGCAAGCCATTCCCCGCGTCCGGTTACTGCAAGCAATACGCCCCGACGGCCAACGGCTTTGAGCCCGGTGTAGGGGCGCACTGGCACATGGCGTGGGACAAAATCTAAGTCTCTCGTAACACTTCAGGCGATCCGGAACAGGATTGCCTGAAGGCTTATCTTCCTGTTGAAAAGTCGAGTTGAAAATGACGGTTTTGGGTTACTCCACCCAACGTGTATGGCTGCACTGGATATCGGCGGCGGTGATCATCTGGACGCTGGCGTCGGGGTTCTATGTGGCCTGTGCGGACGTGCCAGCCCGCGTCGGTGAGTGGGTTGCCTTTATCAATGTGTCGCTGACGACGGTGTTCATCCCGTTCTTTGTCTGGCGGCTGTTTATTTTTGTCGTTCACGCCCGGCAGGCGAGCGTGAACACCTTGTCGCCCATGGAAAAACTCGCGCTGTTTGCCCACACGCTGATCTATCTGACGGTGACTGTTGTGCTGGTGACCGGTGTGTTGATGATGGACCGCCCGATTGATGTATTCGGGTGGGTCGATATTGCGCAGCTGCTGAGTGATCCAGCGCTTATCGCGCTGTTCGCCACGATTCATGTTTGGTCGTGCCTGGTACTTTCACTGCTGATCGCGATGCATGTCGGTGCGGTGATTTTCCATGAACTGTGCGGTCACCGCGTACTGCGGCGAATGTCCTTGTGCAGCAGTGTTCGCAGTGACCGCGCCGAGTGAACGGGCGACTCTGCACCCTCTGCCTGCTGCTGGTGACCGTCGCGTACGGAGCCTTTCTGGTGTGGCAAGAGTGGGGATTTCGTCAAAGCCGTGTCGCACCGATGCCTGTCGTTGCAACGATAGCGACGCCACCGTCCCGTGCACCTCTGGATACCACTGCAGTGGCGACGGTGCTTGGCCTGACGGCGGGAGCCACGTTGTTGGCCAGCGCCGAGCCGCTGACCCTGCAGGCCAGTTTTGTCCTGGCCACAGGGTTGTCCAGAGCGCTGCTGGCAGACGCTCAAGGCTCGCGGATTTATCAGGTGGGCGATCCGTTGCCGGGCGGCAGCGTCCTGCGTCGCGTCGAGGCGAACCGGGCGGTGTTGTGGAACAAGGGGCGAGAAGAAGTGCTGACGCTGCAGACGTCTGCCACGCAGCTCTTGCGTCGATTAGACGCGCAAACCGAGGCTCCGGCCCCCGCGACTCCTGCGCATTTTCTACGCCCGCTCTCCGGGCCGTCAGAGTGATCAACCCATGAACTTTTCCATCAGCGCGAAGGCGTTGCGCACCCTGCTTTTTTTCGCCGCGTTGGCGCTGTCACTCTTTCACGGCGCGGTACGGGCCGAGGAAGAAAAATGGCAACTGGCGATGAACAATGCCGAGCTGCGCGACATCGTCGAGGAAATCTCCACCATTCTCGGGACCACGGTGGTGCTTGATCCCAGAGTCTCCGGGCGCATCACCGTCATGTCCCGTCAGGCCCTCGACCGCGAAGGTGTTCGCCGATTGTTTTATTCGGTGCTGGATGCCCACAACTTCACGGTCATCGACGAGGGTGACCGGATCCTGATTACGCCGGTCACCGAAGCGAAAACCCGCGCCGGCCAAGGCATTGCAAAAAACGCCACGGCTTCGCAATTCATCACCCAGGTCGTCGAACTGAACACCAGCAGCGCTTCCGACATCGCCGGCCTGGTTCGGCCGCTGGTGTCGGCCAACGGCTATGTCGGTCCTTCGGTGTCAGCCAATGCGCTGGTGGTCACCGATACTGCGGCCAATGTGAACCGTATCGCGCAGGTGGTCCGGCAACTGGATTCCGGGCAGAACAACCAGCATGCCGTGGTGCAAATGCAGCACGCACAGGCTGCTGATGTGGCGACTGTCATGGAGTCCTCGCTGGGCAAACGCAGCGCTGATACGGCGATCCAGGTACTGGCCGACGCCAGAACCAATCGGTTGATCCTCATTGGCCCACCGTCGGTTCGCCAGCGCCTGATCGACCTCGCACGCCGTCTCGATACCCCCGCGACCGCCACCCTCGACAACGCGCGGGTGATTCGCCTGCGTCACAGCGATGCCAGGCAATTGGCCGAAGTCCTCGAAACGATGGGGCAGGGCCGAAAGCCGGCAACGGCCGTCGGTGGCGCCCGGGATAACTCACCCGGCCCGACGTTCATGATCAAGGCCGACGAAAGCCAGAATGCGCTGGTGCTGATTGCCGAACCGGCACAAATCCGCACCATCGAGGACATCGTGCGTCAGTTGGATCAGCCTCGGGCGCAGGTGCTGATCCATGCCGCCATCGTCGAGATTTCCGGGGACATCGCCGAGGCCGTGGGTGTTCAGTGGAGCGTCAGCGGCAGCGATGCAAAAGGCTTCATCAACTTCCCCGGCACCGACATTCCGATCATCGGCGGGCTGAACTTTGACGAGAAAAAATCTGCGCCGGAAGGGGCCGTCCTGCGACTGGGTAGTGACCGCTTCGGCGCGTTGGTTTCGGCGCTGGCCAGCAACACCCGCAGCAACCTGCTGTCCACGCCGAGCCTGCTGACCCTGGACAATCAGGAGGCAGAAATCATCGTCGGCCAAAACGTCCCGTTCAAGACCGGCTCCTACGCCACCAACAGCAACGGCGCGGAAAATCCGTTTACCACCGTCGAGCGCAAGGACGTGGGCATCAGCCTGAAGATCAAGCCGTACATCAACGAAGGTTCGACGTTGCGCCTGGAGGTCGCGCAGGAAGTGTCGGACATCGCGCCTTCGGTATCGGGCATCGATTCTTCGGACCTGATCACCAACAAACGTGCGCTCAAGAGCACGATCCTGGCGGACGATGGCGAAATCATCGTCATCGGCGGGCTGATCAGGGACAGCGTCCGCACCCAACAGAGCGGGGTGCCGTTGCTGCGCGACATTCCCTACCTCGGTGCGCTGTTTCGCTGGACCCGCGACACCCAGACCAAAAGCAACCTGATGGTGTTTTTGCGGCCGACTATCGTGCGCAGCAAGGAAGACCTGTCAGACGTCAGCCAGCAGCGTTACAACGCGCTGCGTGAATTGAGCAAGCCCGGCGCGCGAGGGAACAACTCCTTGCTGCTGCCGGCCGAGGCGCGTCAATTGTTCGACCCCGCGCCCGACGCCCCCGTGTTCGATTTGCGTAAATCAGCGGTGGAATCGCCATGAGCGAATTGCGTGAATCCCTCCAGCCATTGCCCTTCGGTTTCGCCCGGCGTTTCGGCGTACTGCTGGAGCACGACGGGCCGGGCTCAAGCCTTGTACTGCGCGCCAATGCGCCGCTCACGGCCTTGTCGGAAGCCCGTCGGGCAAGCGCTCGGGATCTGCCGATGCGGGTGCTTGAGCCTGATGTGTTCGCCGCACGTCTGGCCGTCGCTTATCGCGAAGGTCAGAGCGCGGCCGAGCAAGTTGCCCAAGGGCTGGACGAAGAGCTGGACCTGCTCAGCCTGGTCGATCAAGTCCCGCAAACCGCTGACCTGCTGGAGCAGCAGGGCGACGCGCCGATCATTCGGTTGATCAACGCACTGCTCAGCGAAGCGGTGCGCGAACACGCGTCGGACGTGCACCTGGAAACCTTTGAGCAGTACCTGTCGGTGCGCATGCGCGTCGACGGGCAATTGCGCGAAATGCTCAGGCCCCGACGCGAACTGGCCACCTTGCTGGTGTCGCGGATCAAGGTCATGGCACGCCTGGACATTGCTGAAAAACGGGTCCCGCAGGATGGTCGAATGGCCCTGCGACTGGCCGGGCACGAAGTTGATGTGCGGGTCTCCACGCTGCCTTCGGCCCACGGCGAACGGGTGGTGCTGCGCCTGCTCGACAAGCAGGCCGGGCGCCTGGAATTGCCGCGACTCGGCATGCCTGCCGATACCCTCGCCGCGTTGCGCCAGTTGCTCGCAAAACCTCACGGCATTCTCCTGGTGACCGGGCCCACCGGTTCCGGCAAGACCACCAGTTTGTATGCCGCGCTGAGCAGCCTGAACGATCAGACACGCAACATCCTCACGGTCGAAGACCCCATCGAATATCACCTGCCGGGGGTGGGGCAGATGCCGGTCAATCCGAAAGTGGACATGACGTTTGCCCGCGGCTTGCGGGCGATCTTGCGACAGGATCCGGACGTGGTGATGGTCGGCGAAATCCGTGATCGCGAGACGGCGGAAATCGCCGTCCAGGCATCACTGACCGGGCACCTGGTGCTCTCGACGTTGCACACCAACAGTGCCGTCGGTGCAGTGACGCGGCTGGTGGACATGGGCGTCGATGCCTACCTGCTCGCGTCGTCGCTGGTGGGCATTCTGGCCCAGCGTTTACTGCGCACGTTGTGTCCCCATTGCAAAGCGGCATACAGCGCCGATGGCGCCACGTGCGAACGCTTAGGGCTCGATTCGGCAGCGCCACCGCAACTGTTCAGGGCTGTTGGATGCGACCAGTGCCAGCACGGTTATCGCGGGCGGATCGGGATCTACGAGCTGATCAGCGTGACGCCCGCCGTCTCGGTTCTGATTCACCAAGGTGCGAGCGAACAGGCGTTGATAGAAGAGACGCGCAAGGTCTCCCGCAGCCTGTTTCAGGACGGTCGCCAGCGGGTGCTGGAGGGCGTGACCAGCCTCGACGAATTACTGCGCGTGACGCAGGAGGACTAGCGAGTGCCGACGTTCGATTACCGCGCTGACGACGCCCAGGGCCGACGCTGCAAAGGCCGACTGGAGGCCGACGGCCCGCGACATGCCCGGCAACTGATGCGTGAACGCGGCTTGTGGCCGCGTGAGTTGAGCGAGGTCAGGGCAGGTGGCGACACGGGGGCGCAGCCTCGCAGCGGACGTCTGAGCGCGGCGGATCTGGCGCTGTTGACCTTGCAGCTGTCCACCCTCGTTCAGGCAGGGCTGCCTCTGGAGGAAGCCCTTGAAGCGGTGACGAAGCAAAGTGCGAAGCGCAAGGTTGCCGGTCTGTTGTCGGCGGTCAGGAGTCGGGTGATGGAAGGTCATGCCCTGTCGACGGCGCTGGCTCAATTTCCCAAGGCGTTCCCCGAATTGTTCCGCGCCACCGTTGCGGCTGGCGAACGTTCCGGTCACTTGGGGCAGGTGCTGGAACAACTGGCCGCTTACACCCAGGCCCGGCAGGCGTCGCGGCAGAAAATTCAGATGGCCCTGGTGTACCCGCTGATCCTGATGTTGGCCAGTGTCGCGATTGTTGGTTTTCTGCTCGGCTACGTGGTGCCCGACGTGGTGAAGATCTTCGTCGATAGTGGCCAGCCGTTGCCCTGGCTGACACAGGCGCTGATCGCCCTCAGCAATGGGCTGCGCAATCACTTTCTGCTGTTGATGGGCGTGCTGGCGACGCTGCTCGGCCTCTGGCGCTGGAGCCTGCGCCAGCCGGCCTGGCGCCTGCGCTGGCATCGTCTCGCGTTGAAACTGCCGGTCATGGGCGAGGTGCTGCGGGCGATGGAAGCCGCGCGGTTCGCCAGCACGCTGGCAATCCTCGGCAAAAGTGCAGTGCCATTGGTGGACGCGCTGGAGATCGCGGCGGCCGTCATCGGCAACCTGACCATCCGCAGCCGCATGGCCGATGTCGCGCGCTCGGTCCGTGAAGGTGGAACGCTGACTCGCGGCCTGGAACTGAGCGGCGACATCCCGCCGATGATGCTGCACATGATCGCCAGCGGCGAACGTGCCGGTGAACTCGATCGCATGCTGGTGCGGGCCGCCGAGCAGCAGGAAAGCAGCCTGGCGGCGCGTATCGCACTGGTCGTGAGCCTTTTTGAACCGGCCATGCTGGTGTTGATGGGCGGCGTGGTGCTGCTGATCGTCATGGCCATCCTCCTACCGATTCTCAGCCTCAACCAATTGGTGAATTGACCCATGAATGCAGCACAGAGAAACAGTCCTCGCGCTCAACGCGGTTTTACCCTGATCGAAATCATGGTGGTGGTGGTCATCATCGGCGTGCTGGGGGCCATCGTGGTGCCGCAGTTCATGAGCCGTCCCGACCAGGCCAAAGTCACCGCCAGCAAAATTGATCTCCAGGCCATCGCCACGGCCCTCGAAATGTATCGCCTCGACAACTTCAACTACCCCTCGACACAGCAGGGGCTGGAAGCCCTGAGCAAACCACCTTCCGGCCTGCCGGCGGCGAGGAACTGGAACCCTCAGGGTTATCTGAAAAGCCTGCCGGTCGATCCGTGGAACACGCCCTATCAGTACCTCAATCCCGGTGTGCATTCAGTGGACGGCGGCTATGACTTGTATTCCCTCGGTTCCGATGGCGTGAAGGGTGGCGAAGGGCATGCGGCCGATATCGGCAACTGGGGCGACTGAATCATGCGCCAGCGTTGTCGGGGATTCACCTTGCTCGAACTGATGATCGTGATTGTTTTGATCGGTGTGCTGTTGGGCATGGTGAGCTTCGCCATCGGGTCGAATCCGGCGCGTCAGGCCCGGCAGGAAGCGCACGGGATCGTGGGCGTGATTCAACAGTTGCGTGAACGCGCAGTGCTCGATGGCCAGGAGTTCGGCCTGCGGCTGAGTGTCGAGGGTTATCGGGTGATGAGGCTCGATGTTCAGGGCTGGGAACCGATGGCGGCTTTTTATCGATGGCCCGAAAACGTGCGGCTACGGCTTGAGCAGGACGGTCATCCGGTAACCCTTGGCGCCGACGATGGACCTCCTCAGTTGCTGATGTTCAGCAACGATGAAACCAGCGTCTTTACGCTGACGTTTGGCAACGACAAAAAGACGTGGCTCAGCCTGTCCAGCGATGGCCTTGGCCAGGTGGTGATCGATGGCTAGCCGGCCGTTTGCTTCACGCATGCGTGGCTTCACCTTGCTGGAAATCATGGTGGCCCTGGCGATCTTTTCGACGCTGGCGGCTGCCGTGCTGTCGGCGAGCCAATATGTGCTCAGGCAAACCGGCGCGGTCGAGGAACGGCTCTTCGCCGCGTGGCTGGCAGACAACCATCTGAATGAACTGCGCCTGCAAACCGGATTGCCCCTCGACCAGCAACAACGGATCGTGTCGATGGATCGCCGCGACTGGTTGCTGCGCCAGCGCATCAGCGTTTCGTCCGACCCGCGCCTGCTCAAGGTCGATGTTGACGTCAGCCTTTCCGGGCGTGAGCAAACCGTACACCGCGCCAGTGGCTGGATACCTCATCGTGATGAATAAGCAGAGCGGTTTCACCTTGCTGGAACTGGTCATCGCCATGGCGATCTTCGCGTTGCTGGGCCTGGCCAGTTGGGGGCTGTTCGATGGCGTGGTGCGCGTGCAACGAGGGACGACGGCGCATGAGCGTGAGTTTCGAAGCCTGCAACGGGCGGTGGCGGTGATCGAGCGGGATGTGCTGCACGCCACCGATCAACCTGTCGTGCTCCAGCAATCGGTGTTGCAGTTGCAGCGTAGCCATTGGCGCAACCCTTTGGACCAGCCGCGCAGCGAGCGCCAGTTGCTGACCTATCGACTCGATAACGGCACGCTGTGGCGTGAAAGTCAGGGGGAGGGGGTGCCGAGCGTGCAGCGGCAAAAGCTGCTGGGCGATGTTCGAGACTTGAGTTGGCGGGTGTTTGATGCACAGTCCGGTTGGAGCCGCGATTGGCCATCCGGGCGGGGCGTGAAGCGGCCGATGGCGGTGGAAGTGCAATTCTCTACGGGTCGTTTCGAGGCGATTCGTCGGGTATTGCTGTTGCCCGGCGCGTTGCCATGAGGAGGCATCAACGCGGCATCGCGTTGATCAGCGTGTTGCTGGTCATGAGTCTGGCGTTGTTGATCACCAGCGGCTTGCTGCGCAGCCATCGCCTGTCGCTGCACAGCAGCGGCCAGGCCCTGCAGCACATTCAAATGCGCCAACTCGCCGTTGCGGGGGAAAGCTGGGCGCTTTTGCGCTTGCGGGACGCGGCGCAGGGCTCGCAAAAAACCGTCGACCTGACCCAGGACTGGGCGCGCATGACTCCCGACTTCGACGTCGAAGACGCGCAGATCCGCGTTGATATCGAAGACCTCGCCGGGCGCTTCAATCTCAACGCATTGTTGACTCAGGGGCAGATCGATCAAGTCACCCTCAACCGCTGGGCGCGCTTGCTCGACGTGCTGGATCTTCCACCGCTGCAACTTGCTCAGGTGGGAGCGTTCCGAGAACTGAGCCAACTGCGCCTGCTGCCGGGGGTTGACGCTCATGTGCTGCGTCAACTTGAGCCTTGGGTGGCGATGTTGCCCGGCCACGCAACGCTGAACGTCAACACGGCCCCGGCGTTGGTGCTGAGGACGCTCGATGACGTGGACGCGACCACGGCTGCGGCGCTGGTTCGTCAGGCTTCGACGACGGGATGGGCCAGCGTACAGGCCTTTACGCAAGACCCGCTGCTCTCCGGTGCAGGCCTGAGCAGTCATGGACTTGGCACCGGCAGCCGCTGGTTCCGCATCACGGTGCAGGTCACTCAGGGGCAGCGCCGTTTGCGGCTGGCCACGGAGGTCGAACGCGACGCCGACACCCACCAACTCAACGTCCTGCAACGACGCCTTCTTCCTTCGACTGCCCACGAGATGCCGCGATGAATACCTGGCTTTACCTGACCGCCGAGGGCCTGGGCGAACCGTCGGCAGACTGGCCTTGCTGCGTCTGGTCCTCGACTGCGCAACGCCAGTCCATGCCCTTGAATCAAGCGGCACAGGTGCTGAGCGGGCAGGCGGTCGATGTGCTGCTGCCCATGGAATTGTGCAGTTGGGTGCGCAGCGATCCGTGGCCTTCCAAACGCCAACCCGGCACGCAAGCCGTCGCGTTTGCCGTGGAGGATCAATTGAGCGAGGCGTTGGAAAAGCTGCACCTGAGCATCGGCGCTCGCGATCAGGAAGGGCGTTATCCGGTCATGGTGATCGACCGCCAGCGGTTTGCCGCGATGCTCGCGTTACTGGCCGAAGAGGGCGTCGAGGTGCGTTCGGTGTTCGTCGATGCCGATGTCTTGCCCCTGGATCAGGCACTCGGTGTTTGGTGGTTCGGTCGATGGCTGGTCGGCGGAGGGCTGCCGGCCCGCCTGACGTTGACGGACGACGGGTTGACGTTGCTGGGGCCGGCCTTGCCCGCAGGGATTCAATGGGTCGACGAGCGTCAGGGCGCCACCGATGTCGATCAATACCTGGCCCAGCGTCCAGCGCAGGCCATCAATCTGCTGCAGGGCGAATTCGCCCTGCGCAACAAACGCCTGCCCTGGCGCCTCGGCGGTTTGACGATGCTGACGTTGCTGTTGCTGACCTGGGGCGCCAGCGCTTCGCGAATCCATTTTCTGGAGAGTGAAACACGCAGGCTCTACAGCCAGAACGAGCAACGGTTCAAGACGCTTTACCCCGAGCAGAGCCGCATCGTCGATCTGGCAACGCAGCTCAACGCGCTTCAACAACAGACCGCCGAGCCGCAGCGCACACGCGTCGCCGAGCTGGTGACGCTGGTCGAGCAGGTGATTGGCGCAAGCAATGTCGAGGTCCGGCGTATTGAGTTTCGTGCCGGCGATGGCTGGAAAATCCAGCTGAGTGCCAACAGCTTTGCCGAGCTGGAACAACTGCGCGAACGCGGGCGACAACAAGGCGTGCCACTGCGGCTCGACAGTGCGAGCAAAGAGCGCGACCGCGTACAGGCGACCCTGACAGTGGAGGACCGAACATGAAAGCGGCCTGGCAACGGCTGTCCCTTCGCGAGCAACGACTGTTGCTGGCCATGGGCGCATTTTTATTGGCTGTCGTGGCGTTCAGCCTGATCTGGCAACCGACACGCCAACGCCTGGAAACCATGGAACGCCAGCACCAACAGCAACTGGCCGTGTCTGCGCAACTGCAACGGGCACAACCGCGAAGCACCCCGCCCGTCGTCAGCCATCAGTCGTTGTCGCTGCGTGTCAGCGAAAGCGCCACAGCAGCGGGGCTTGAGATCCATCAGATGGACACCGACAACGATGTGTTGCGCCTGACCCTCAGCGGCGACGCGCAGGCGTTGTTGCAATGGCTGGACCGCACCGAACGTGACGGCGTCGCCCTGCAATCGCTGACCCTGGAAAAGCGTGACGCGGTGCTTGAGGCGCGGGTGGTGCTCAGGTAGTCGAACCATTCCCCGGCAGCAGCGGCAGGCGGGCCAGTTTCAACGCAACCAGCAACGCCACCACCAGCAGCGCACCGATGAACACGCCAATCCCGTTCCACCCGCCGAGGTGCCAGAACACACCGCCTGCCGTACCGGCGATGCTCGACCCGGCGTAGTAACTGAACAAGTACAACGACGATGCCTGACCCTTGGCCTTCGTGGCGCGGCGGCCGATCCAGCTGCTGGCCACCGAGTGCGCGCCGAAGAAACCGAAGGTGAAAATCAGCATGCCGATGATCACCACGGGCAGCGGCGTGAGCATGGTCAGGGCGAGACCGGCGAGCATCAGCACGATGGTCGACCAGAGCATTTTGCGGCGTCCGAGTTTGTCGGCCAGCGAACCGATTTTCGCCGAGCTGTAGATGCCCGACAGGTACACCACCGACAGCAGCCCGACAAAGGCCTGGTCCATGTGGTACGGCTCGGCCAGCAGGCGATAGCCGATGTAGTTGAAGAGCGTGACGAACGCGCCCATCAGCACAAACGCTTCTAGGAACAACAGCGGCAAACCGGCGTCGCGAAAATGCATGGTGAAACCGTCGAGCAGGCTGCGCGGGTGCAGCGAACGGGCGCGGAAGTTGCGCGATTCGGGAAGAATTTTCCAGAACACCGCCGCCGCGATCAGCGCCAGGCCGCCGATCACCAGCATCGCCGTGTGCCAGCTGACGAAGTCGATCAACACCCCGGTAATCAAGCGCCCGCACATCCCGCCAATCGCGTTGCCACCGATGTACAAGCCCATCGCCAGGCCGATGTGTTGCGGGTGGATCTCTTCGCTCAGGTAGGTCATCGCGACCGCTGCCAGGCCGCTCAACGACAACCCGATCAACGCGCGCATCACGAGCACGCCGTGCCAGCTCGGCATCATGGAACTGGCGATGGTGCACAGCGCCGCGGCAAACAGCGCCGCCACCATCACCGGTTTGCGCCCGACCCGGTCGGAGATCGGCCCGGTGATCAGCAGGCCGATGGCGAGCATGGCCGTGGCCACCGACAGAATCAGGCTGCTCTGCGCCGCGTTGATCGAATATTCGTGGGACAGCAGCGGCATCATCGGTTGCACGCAATACAGCAGCGCGAAGGTCGCAAAGCCGCCGGAGAACAGCGCCAGTACCGTGCGCATGAACATCGGCGTGCCCTTTTCGATGTAGATCTCCTTCAGTTCAGAGACGGCATCGTCCAGCGCGGCGGGCGGAACTTCATGGGCGAGTGGGGCGACAGCAGTTTTCACTTCAGACCTCGGGGGAGCGCAGCCGGTCAGGCAATGAAAAAAGCATATAGCTGCCTAATGATTCAATCCAATATATTGTTCGACCTGTTTGAGAGGTTTTACGACCTAATGGAGTTTTCATGGAATTGCGTCACCTGCGCTACTTCATTGCCGTCGCCGAAGAACTGCACTTCGGCCGCGCCGCCCAGGTGCTGGGCATCTCGCAACCGCCGCTGAGCCAGCAGATTCAGGCGCTGGAGCAGGAAGTCGGTGCGCGATTGTTCGAGCGTACCAATCGTCGGGTCGAGCTCAGTGAGGCCGGGCGATTGTTTCTGGAAGAAGCTCGATTGGTGCTGGCGCAGGTCGACAAAGCGGCGGATGTGGCGCGGCGGGCGCAGCTCGGTGAGCTGGGGGAATTGAAGATCGGATTCACTTCATCGGCGCCATTCAACTCGACCATTCCCCAGGCGATTTTTTCATTCCGCCAGCGGTTCCCGGCGGTGCACCTGAACCTGCGGGAAATGAGCAGCACTCAGGTGGCCGAAGCGCTGGTGGACGAGTCGATCGAGGTCGGGATCATGCGGCCGTTGGGTTTGCCGGATTCGCTCAGCGTGGTGGAGTTGATGCGCGAGCCGCTGGTGGCCGTGCTCAGTTCAAAGCATCCGCTGGTGCAGGACAGTGAAGAGGGAATATTCCTGTCAGCTCTGGCCCTCGAACCGTTCGTATTTTTCCCTCGCAGTTACGGCAGTGGTCTGTATGCACAATTGCTCAGCCTGGCGCGGGATGCCGGTTTCAGCCCGCACTTCGCGCAAGAGGCGGGCGAGGCGATGACCATTATCGGGTTGGTGGCGGCGGGGCTCGGCGTGTCGGTGCTGCCGGCGTCTTATCAGCGGATGCGGATTGATGGCGTGGTCTATCGGCCGCTGCTCGATCCTGAGGCGGTTTCGGCGGTGTGGCTGGTACAGCGCAAGGATCAGAAATCGCCGATGGCCAAGGCGTTTGTGGACCTGCTGACGCGCAAGGTCGAACCCCTCAAGTCATGAACGACACAACCCTGTAGGAGCCGGCTTGCTGGCGATCGCGGATTGTCAGTTGGCATTGATGTTGACTGATCCACCGCTATCGCCAGCAAGCCGGCTCCTACAGGTTTTGTATTCTTTCTGTAGCAGTTGTGGGACGTTTCCTAAGACGTCTTCCGGGAGGCTACAACACCTTGCGGCAGCGCCTACAACTACGCCAGAATCCGCCGGCTTGTGCGCTTTGGGGGCCATCGGTAACTTGGTTCGCGTCACTGATTTCCAGTGATCGGGTTTAGTAGCCCGTGTCCACACGATGCGCACTTGCGTTTCATTAAGTCAGGTATCCGATACCTGCGCTTGATGGCAGCAGTGCGCAGGGCGTCTTCGGGCGCGCCGGTTTCGCTCCTCCCCGGTCTACTAACCTGCGCGCCGCTGCCACCCTTTTGATTAGTAGCGATTAGGTGATGGCTCCGTTTTTCTTGGAGGGCAACACATGACCAATGCAACAGAAAATCCGCTGGACACCGATCCAGACACTCGACGTCAACCAAGCCCATTCTTCTTCGTCTCCCCCGACATCGACAATGTTGCCTTGCTGGCATACGCCTGCGAATCCCTGGCATCAGCGAATGTCATGGCGAGCGATTTCGTGAGGTACCTGGAAGGATCGCATTGCAACACGCTGCTGGGCATTCAGCAGTCAATCATGCTGGGAGAGCTGGCGGTGAACCGGGTGTTGGAAAACCTCGATCCTCCTTGATCGACCGCGCTGATCGTTCCCACGCATAAAGTGGGAGCGATCAGCTCATGGCTCTGCACTGCCAGCGGTCTACTCGGGGATCGACGGTTGCTTGGGATAGCCAGGGTGCAGCGGATTCTCCTCCCACCCTGCTTCATTTTCATCGAAGGGTACCCACGGTCTGGCAACGGAAAGGGTGATGAGATAGCGTTCTTCGGTCGGGTTTCTGGAATCCTTGAAGCGGCCCAACAGCAGCATTACCTGATACTTGTCGCCCGCCTGCCAAAAGGATCGTCCGTGCCGGATCCCTTTCCGAAGCCAGGCCCGCCATTCGGGTGTATCGGCGATGGTGGGGTCGTTTCGCACGCCCATTGCCACCCAGCCTTTTTCTCTCCACTGGTCCTGTAAATCGAGAACGACCTTGAGGGCGTCATCGAGCAGCAACGGTTCTATTTGGGGGGACATGCGGATGTCTTCAATGACATTGTCGTCAAATCCGACAGTGAAAAAGCGAGCCGAAGGCGTGATGAACCCGTATTGCGGATCAATCAATCGTAATCGTGCATCCACCATTGGAATCCCGAGCCATAGGTGCCCAGGGAGCAACGGGCTAAAAGAGGCTGAAGAACGGTTACGCATCTCTTCATATGTTCCGCCTATCTCCAGGGCAATTTCCGGTTCTCCCCACAGAGGCTGCTTCAGTTGATGGATGGCAGCCAGCATCAGCACAGCCAAAAGCAGCCAGCCAGCGCCTCGGTGCCAGTTGCGCAGGTTCATCCCTCGCCACCCGAGGCGATTTCTCGAATCGACTGCTCCAGAGTGGGACGGTTACCATCGCGCAACTCAAGGTTCTCCACTGCCAGCGGTCGACTCGGTGATCGACGGTTGCTTGGGATGGCCAGGGTGCAGCGGATTCTCCTGCTCCCATCTTTCTTCAATTTCATCGAAGGGTACCCACGGTCTGGCAATGGAAAGGGTGATGAGATAGCGTTCTTCGGTCGGATTTCTGGAGTCACTGAACTGTCCCAGAACCAGCATTACTTGATACTTGTCTCCTGCCTGCCAGAAGGATCGCCCGGATCGTTCGCTGTCCCCAAGCCTGGCCCGCCATTCGGGTGTATCGGCGATGGTGGGGTTGTTTCGCAGGCCCATCGCCATCCAGCCTTTTCCTCGCCATTGCTCCTGTAAGTCGAGAACGACCTTGAGGGCGTCATCGAGCAGCAACGGTTCTATTTGGGGGGACATGCGGATGTCTTCAATGACATTGTCGTCAAATCCGACAGTGAAAAAGCGAGCCAGAGGCGTGACGAACCCGTACTGCGGGTCAATTAATCGCAATCGTGCATCCACCGAAGGGATGCCGAGCCATAGGTGCCCAGGGAGCAACGGGCTAAAAGAGGCTGAAGAACGGTTACGCATTTCTTCATACGTTCCGCCTATCTCCAGGGCAATTTCCGGTTCTCCCCACAGAGGCTGCTTCAGTTGATGGATGGCAGCCAGCATCAGCACAGCCATAAGCAGCCAGCCTGCGCCTCGGTGCCAGTGGCGCAGGTTCATGCCTCGCCACCCGAGGCGATTTCTCGAATCGACTGCTCTAATGCACCTCGGTTACCGTCGTTGAGCATGCCATCAAAACTTGCCGCAGCCCGGAGTACAAACGGCATGCGTTGATCGATGTCCGACAAGTCAGCCAGTGGATTGCTACTGAAACCAATGGTGCGTCCGTCCTCAACAGGTTGGCATTGGCTCGTGAGGGTCAACTCGATAGCCTGGGCCACGCCAGAGGGAAAACCGGTCACGTAGGCAGCGTGGTTTGCACGTAGTAGAGCCACCATTTGCGGGTCCTCGTAAATGGCGGGCTGCAGAATGTTGCGCTGCTCATGCCTCGCTAGATACACAACGCTCCTGGCAATATCCCCTGCTTCAATCGACTCGAAAGCAAAAAGAATTTCCTGCTGAAATTGACCGAAAACGAGCGTTTCCTGACCTACCGGCCAAAGCACCGGAAACTTCGGATGCCCATAGATTCCCTCTCGCGCTTTCAGGCACTTCTTCAATTCCTTCAACCCACGCTTTGCATAAAACTCATGCAACGGGAAAATATCCAGAAACAGCGTGGTGTTTCCAAGCGCCATCATGTCGTGAACATGTCGGAACTGTTGTTGCACCAGCGAAAAGTCCTCCCCCGCTGAACGAAAATCCACCGGAGGCACCGGATTACGCGCATCGGCTTCCTTGTAGTCGCGCAGTTCATCCGCCTGCCCGGACATCTTGTCCGGGGTCAACAAACCATGCTCTCGGCGGCTGTCGCGCATTCGCCCTCGCGTCTCACGCTCTTCGCGAATGAGTTCAATACTGTCCGCCGCATGCAGCAGTCCGCAGCCAACCTGCTTGGAAGCAAACGCCGCGAGCCCGGCCCACTGGAATCTCGAGTCATGCAGCCACAGCCGAGCATAAGCGGCATTTATCACACGATTGCGTTCCACGGGATCAGCGATCAGAACCCCCCCGGGGGCAACGATTTCTTCGGCTTCGCGTTGGTAGATACGCCAAAGGCATGCGCACGTGAGGATGGGGACGTCGGTCACCATGGTCTTGACGCCGTAAAGCAGTTCTTCTTTGCATTCACAGTCAGCAACGGGCGTGCTGTTGTGGTTCAGGCGTTGTTCATCGCAGGGGTGTACTTTGAAACACTGAGTCATGTCTGGAGGACTGCCTATCAGGGAATTCTTGAACCCTAACAGCCATAAATCCCGCTCAGATCAGGCAGACGAAAAATCAGAAGTCACTGGCAGATGAGATGCGCAAAGCGCGAGGAAATTACGATGAGGCGTGTAGGAAATATCCTCAAGCGTCTTGTCCATCGTCGAAAACCATCTTTTTTGTTGGGGGGAGTCAATGATCGCCGCAAGCAGCGATCATTTGATTTCGCTTAAACCCAGCGCTTGAAGATCAGCGAGGTGTTGACGCCGCCAAACGCGAAGTTGTTGTTCATCACATACTGATTGCTCATCTGCCGAAACTCGCCGCGCAGGTAATCGAGCTTGCCGCAGTGCGGATCGACCTCATCGAGGTTGAAGGTGTGCGCGTACAAATCGCGGTTCATCATTTCGATGCTGAACCAGGATTCCAGTGCGCCGCAGGCGCCGAGGGTGTGGCCGAGGAAGCTCTTCTGTGAACTGATCGGCATGTGTTCGCCGAACAGGCTGCTGGTCGCCAGTGTTTCAGCGATGTCGCCCTGTTCGGTCGCGGTGCCGTGACCGTTGACGTAGCCGATGTCCGATGGCTGCAAACCGGCGTCTTCCAGGGCCAGCTCCATGGCGCGGCGCATGGTGGCCTGCTCTGGACGGGTGGTGTGTTGGCCGTCGGCGTTGCTGCCGAAGCCGACGAGTTCGGCGTGAATGTGTGCGCCGCGTGCCAGCGCGTGTTCGAGCTCTTCCAGCACCAGCATGCCGCCGCCTTCACCGATCACCAGGCCATCGCGAGCGCTGTCGTAAGGGCGTGGCGACGTCTGCGGCGCGTCGTTTTTCAGGCTGGTGGCGTAGAGCGCGTCGAAGACCATGGCTTCGGTGGGGCACAGCTCTTCGGCGCCGCCGGCGAGCATCAAGGGCAAGCGGCCGAACTTGATCGATTCGTAGGCGTAACCGATGCCCTGACTGCCGCTGGTGCAAGCACTGGAAGTCGGGATCAGTCGGCCGGTGAGGCCGAAAAAGATGCTGATGTTGGCCGCCGTGGTGTGCGGCATCATGCGCACGTAGGAGTTGGCGTTCAGGCCTTCGGCCACCGAGTTGAGCAGCATGTTGCCAAATGCCTTGATTTCGTCGGTGCTGCCGGTGGATGAGCCGCAGGCGACGCCCATGCGCCCGTCCTTGATCGAAGGGTCACCGAGCAAACCGGCATCGGCCAACGCCTGTTCCGCCGCGCCGACGGCCAGGCGCGAGACGCGGCCCATGCTGCGCAGTTGTTTGCGGGTCCAGTGGCTCGGCACTTTGAAATCATCAATGGGCCCGGCCAGGCGCGTGTTGAGCTCGGTGAAACGGTCCCACTCGTCCATGCGGCGGATGCCGCTGCGGTTGGCTGCGAAGTTGCCGGCGATGGTTTCCCAGTCGCTGCCCAGTGAGGTGATGCCGGCCATGCCGGTGACGACGACGCGCTTCATCAGCACAGGCCTCCGTTGACGGCCAGAACCTGCCGGGTGATGTACGACGCTTCCGCCGACATCAGGAAATTCACCGCGCCGGCCACCTCTTCCGGGGTGCCCATGCGCTGTGCGGGAATCATTTTCATCAGTTCTTCCACTGGCACGTTTTCGTCGAGCATGGCGGTGTCGATCAGGCCGGGTGCGACGCAATTGACGGTGATTTTGCGCTTGCCCAGTTCAATCGCCAACGCTTTTGCCGCGCCGATCAAACCGGCCTTGGAGGCACTGTAATTGACCTGCCCGCGATTGCCGATCAAACCGGAAACCGAGGTGATGCAAACGATTCGCCCGGCGGCGCGACGACGGATCATCGGCATCATCACCGGGTGCAGCACGTTGTAGAAACCGTCGAGGTTGGTGCGCATCACCACATCCCAATCATCCTCGCTCAGCGCCGGAAAAGCACCGTCACGCGTCAGGCCGGCGTTGAGCACCACGCCGTAATAGGCGCCATGGCTTTCCACGTCGGCTTCGAGAATGGCTTTGCAACTGGCGCGGTCGGACACGTCGAATTGCAGGATGCGTGCGTTGCGGCCCAAGGCTTCGATTTCGGCCTTTACCCCTTCGGCGTCTACCAGGCCGCTGCGGCAATGCAGCACGATGTCATGCCCGGCCTGAGCCAGACGCAACGCGATAGCGCGGCCGATGCCACGGCTGGAACCGGTGACCAGTACGGATTCAGTCATGCCTGCGTTCCTTGTGAAAAGCCTTGTGAAGAGCTTTGTGGGGTTTCATGAAGATATTGAGCGGCTTGCGGTGGACGAAACACGTTCAGACGGGCGGTAGCGTGAATGCCGGGGGCGTTGATGTGGCATTCGAACACGCCCATGCCGTTGTCGTCTTCCAGTGAACGCAGCCCATGGATAGTCAGCTCGGTGCCGGCGGGAAAGTGGTCGACATTGCATTCGAATTTGCGGGTGCCGAGCAGGAAGCCCAGCTCCACCGCATCGCCTCGCTGGCGCGCATGGCAGCCGGCGAAGGCGGCGACGCTCTGGGCCATCAGTTCGATGCCGACCCACGCCGGCAGGCTGCCGTCGGGACGGTTGAACAGGCCATCGGGCTTGACGGTGAGGCGGGTGTGGATCTGCTCGTCATCGAACGCGAGGATCTGATCGATGAGGATCATGTCGCCAGCGTGCGGCAGCAGTTCGGCGAGCGGCCAGTCAATCATGGGGCGTCTCCGATAATCAGGCTGACGTTATTGCCACCGAAGGCAAAGGAGTTGCTCATCAGGTAGCGAGGTGCAATGGACGCCAGGCGATCGGCCGGGGTCACCCAATTCAGGGCTGGCAGTTGCGGGTCAGGCTGGCCGTCCCAGACATGTGGCGGCAACGTATGTGTTTGATTGTCAGCGCTCAGGCTCAGCCAGCAGAACGCCGCTTCCAGCGCGCCGGCCGCGCCGAGGGTATGACCGGTCATCGGTTTGGTCGAAGAACACGGCACGCCGGCCGGGAACAAGGCCGACACCGCGAGGCTTTCCATGGCGTCATTGTGTTGCGTGGCGGTGCCGTGCAGGTTCAGGTAGCCGATCTGTTCGGGTTGCAGGTTCGCGCGGCCCAGGGCTTTGCGCATCGCTTGCAGGGCGCCACGGCCGGTCGGTTCCGGCGCGGAAATGTGGTGCGCATCTGAGCTGGCGCCACTGCCGAGCAGTGCAATCGATGGTTTATCGCCAGCCACTTTGGTCATCAGGAACAGCACCGCCGCTTCGCCGATGTTGATGCCGTTACGGTTGACCGAAAACGGGTTGCAACGTTGTTCGGACACCGCCTCCAGCGCCGAGAAGCCGTTGAGGGTCAGTTTGCACAAACTGTCGACGCCGCCGCACAACACTGCGTCGCACAGGCCCAGATCCAATAGGCGCTGGGCACTCATCAGCGCCCGGGCGCTGGAGGTGCAGGCGGTGGAAATCACATAGGCCGGGCCGCTGAGTTGCAGCCAGTCGGCAAGGAAATTCGCCGGCGCGCCGAGTTCCTGTTGCTGATAGTCGTAATAGTCCGGGAACTGATGTTCGCGGATGTAATGGGCCAGGCCGCGACTGGCTTCATCGATGCCGGACGTGCTGGTGCCGAGGATCACGCCGATGCGGTCGCGGCCGTAGGTCTGGATCGCCTGATCAATGTCGTCGCGGATTTGCAGCGCCGCTTCCAGCAACAACTGATTGTTGCGGGTGCTTTGCTTTACCAGTTCCGCCGGGATCGGCGCCAGATCACCGCGCACTGCGGCCACCGGCAACGAACGTTCCGGTACCCAGCCAGACTCGCTGCGCATGCCGGAGCAATCGCCGGCAAACAGGTTGCGCGCGACTTCGTGCTTGTCGCGGCCCAGGGCGCAGATCACCCCGAGGGCGTTGAGGTAGGCGGTCATGGCGTCTCACCGGACAGGGGTGTGACTTGGTACGTCGGACCTTTGGGCAGGTTCAATTCAAAGCTCATCGGTTGTGAATATCGGACTTCCCAGTGCTCGGGCAGGGAGCGTTGTGCGCCATGCTGCCAGGCAGCGGGGTAGTTGCCGTGCAACTCATCCTTGGGTGTCAGCGCAAACAGCAATGCTGCAAACAACTCTCGGGCTTCCGGGTTGGGCGGCAACAGGCCGTCCGCTTGCCATTGACCGTCGATCAATTTTTGTCGCGCCTGTGGAATGCCCAGCAGGTCCATCATCGACCAGCGAATGCCCGGGCCTTCACGCGCAATCACCAGTACCCAGTCCTGACGCTGGCCGTCCGCCAGACGCTGGATGTGCAATTGCTGCGGCAACGGCAGGTTCGGGGTTTGCTCGGGCAGCGGTGCCTTGCTGGCGCAGGCGCTGATCAGCAGGACCGCGCCAATGAGCAAAAATCTCAACACCGCCGCATACCCTGTGGGAGTGAGCCTGCTCGCGATGGCGGCCATACAGTCGACATTTATGCTGACTGACACACCGCTATCGCGAGCAGGCTCGCTCCCACAGTTTTGAGTTGCACTAGACATCACACAGCACCTTCAAAGGGTTTGCGCGCCACCACATTGACCAGGGTTTCTTCCCGTTGGCCGAAGGGTTTTGGCTGGCGCAGACCCCAGCGTTCAAGCAGGCCGAAATCCTTGGCGCGACTCCACCACAAGTAAGGATAAGACACGTTGTGCGGGCCGAATTCGAAACCCTGGCGACGAATCATTTCAAGGTACCCGGCGGCGCTCTTCTGCACATGCATCGGATGGCGGAACAACCAGCGGATCACCCAGGTATCAATGTAAGCCTCGGTGGATTCGGCGAACAGCAGATAACCGCCCGGCTTGAGCACACGGTAGAACTCGGCGAGCGCTTTGTCCTGTTCCACCAGATGATGGAAGGTCTGGTGACAGAACAACAGGTCGACGCTGGCATCCGGCACGGCCAGCGTGGCGCAGTCGCTACCGATCAACTCCACGTCCATGCCCTGACGGGTGGCTTCTGCGCCGCTCAGGTCGAGGCTGTGCGGGTCGGCGTCCACGCCGATCAGGCGCTGTGGCGCAAAGGTCTGGCGCAGGAACTGGAACGACTTGCCCTGGCCGCAACCGGCATCCAGCAACACCGGATGGGCGGGCAACGGTTCGCTGAAGAGGCTGCGCAGGTCATTGATTGCCACACGCAGCACATGGTGCTGCCAGGTGTGGCTGCGCAGGAACCAGAACCCGAAGCGCGTCTCCTCGACGTAGTTGTCGCTCAAGTAGCTCATGTGGCATCCCTTGCACAGAGTTCCGACAGCATCCGCAGCCGGCGTTTCGGTTCGGCGACGAACGGATTGCGTTCATCCCAGGCATAACCGGCGAGGATCGAACTGATCATGCGGCGGATGTCCGGCGAGCTGTCCGGATGGAAAATCACGTCCTGGAACGTCCCGGCATACCAGCCTTCAACGTAGCAGCGGAAGGTGTCGACGCCGCGCTTGAGCGGTGTGGCGAACTCGGTTTGCCAGTCGACACGTTCACCTTGCAGTTGGCGATGCAAAACCCCGGCGGCCATGCTCGCCGAACGCATGGCGATGGTCACGCCGGAGGAGAACACCGGGTCGAGAAACTCCGCCGCATTGCCCAGCAACGCAAAACCCGGGCCGTGCAGGGTTTTGACGTTGGCCGAGTAGCCGCCGATGGTACGCGCCGGTGTATCCCACACCGCGTTGTTCAACACGCTGGAGAGGCTTGGCGTCTCGGCAATGAAACCGCGCAGGCAATCGTCCAGGTTCTCGGCGCGACCGGCGAAATGCTCCGCCGCCGCGACCACGCCCACCGAGCAACGGCCATTGCTGAACGGGATGGTCCAGAACCAGACATCGCGTTTGGTTGGATGTGTGGTGACGAGGATTTTCGTGCGGTCGAAACCCGGGTGGTCGATGTGGTCTTCGACGTGGGTGAATACCGCCTGGCGCACCGGAAAATTCGAGGGTGCCTCAAGGTCGAGCAGGCGCGGCAGCACGCGGCCGTAGCCGCTGGCATCGAGCATGAAATCAGCCTCGACGCGGTACTCGCTGCCGTCCTCGCGCTGCACACCGAGCAGCGGTTTTTCCCGCTCGATATCGACGCTGACGATCGCTTCGCCATAGCGGATTTCCGCGCCTTGCAGCGCGGCTTGATCGGCCAGCAGTTTGTCGAAATCGGCGCGCTGGACTTGAAACGTGGTCGGCTTGCCGTTGCTGAAGGTGTCGCCGAAATCGAAGGCGCTGTACTGCTCGCCCCAGGCGAACGCCGCACCGGTTTTCAGCTGGAAACCTGCAGCGTTAACCGCCTCGAGCATGCCGGCTTCTTCGACGAAATCCAGGCAGTGCGACAGCAGGCTTTCGCCGATGGAGAACCGTGGGAAATGCTGGCGTTCGATCACTAACACATCGTGGCCCTTGCGCTTGAGCAGCGCGGCGGCGATGGCGCCCGATGGACCGGCGCCGATGATCACTACCTGACGACGTTCCATTTCAACGATTGGCATGGGGGCTCCTTGCCGGGACGGCAGCTTTCAAAGGGATTCGGTGCATGCCGGCCAATGCCGGCAGCAATGTCGCGATAAGACCCATCAGCATCAGCGCAAAGTACAGCGGCGGGCTGATGAGGTGTTGTTGCAGCAGCAGGTTGAGAAAGACGATCTCGCTCAAGCCGCGAATATTGAGCAGCACACTTTCGCGCCAGCGGCTGGCGCCCGCAAACGAAGCGCCGGCCCAGCCAAGTCCCAGCCAGTTGCCCAGCAGTTTGCTGGCAATCGGGAACAGCAGCAGCGCAGCCAGTTGCGCCCAGCTCAGGCTGTCCATGGCGCTGTGGACGTTGATCTGCACGATGCCGAACGTCAGGATCAACGGGATCGCGATCCAGGTCTGCAAGCGATTCATCCACACCGCCGGCATTGGCAGCACCAGCGGCACCTTCAGCGCGGCCATGCACAACAAGTAACCGATGCCGACAATCAGCGCATTGAGCTTGTAGTGCTCGGCCACCACCAGCAACGCGAAGAAGCAGCCGCTGTAGAGCCGTGGCTGGCGCAAGCCGAGTACCCGCAGCAGCACGGGCACGCACGCGCAGGCCAAGGGCAGCAGCAAACTGCTCAGGTGCAGGCTGCCTTGGGCGATGGCGAACACGGTCCAGCACGTGAGGTCGATGAGGATCGCGGTTTGCACCAGGCGCCGGGTCGCGGCGACCGGGTAATCGATATGCCGAAGGTACAGGTACAACACGGGAATCGCGGTAATGGCAAACAGCAGCCCGACCGCCAAAGAGCTGATCCACGGCTGTGGCGGCAGCAGCCAGATCGCTGTCGCGAGCCCGCCGGCGAACGGAATGCAGAAACTCGGCAGGGCGATTTTCAGGCTCTGGCGGTCCAGGCGCAGGTCGATCACGTCGCTGAGGATGTAGCCCAGCAACAGCGCGAAACTCAGGCTGTAGAGGTTTTTCAGCCAGATCGGAGCGACCAGCGTTGCGCCGCTCAAGTGCCATTGAGGTTCGATCCAGAAGTACATCAGCAGCGGCAAACCGACGGTGGCCAGCAACAATTGGCTGACGATCGGGATCAAACCGAAATGGCGCCCGACACGCGTGGCCACGGCGAACAGCGCCAGGGCCATTGCCCAGAACAACACGACCATCACGCTGCCGACTCCGCGACCGTGGCCGCTTGCACGTGCCGTCCGGCCCACGGCGCGAGGATGAAGCTGAACGCCAGGCCGAGGCTCACCGACACCCCGAAGTTGCTCACCGCTGGGGTGCTGGACACGGCCAGCAATCCGAACGACAGCCACGTGGTCAACGCCGCCAGCAAGGTGCCCAGCAGGCTGACGGCGGCGCCGCCGACCTGTTCGCGCATGAGGATCGCGTAATCGACGCTGATCGCCGTCACCAGCAGCAGGCCGAACAGGCTGAACAACGTCAGCGGCTGTCCGAGCCAGCCGAGACTGGCGAGGCTGCACAGCGCCGCCAGCAACGGCAGGGCGACGATGCGCAAGGCGCCGCCAAGGCCGAACGGCAGGATCAGCACCAGCACGATCAGCACGCAGGAGGCGAGTTTCAGTTCCGCAGCGCTGATCTGGGTTTTGGCGAACACGTTATTCAATTCGCCCAGACGATCCACCAGTTCCACCCCCGGCAAGTCCAGCGCTTGCACCCGCAGCAGTGCAGGGTTGTTCAGGCCTTGCAGGCTGACCATCGCCGCCACGCCGTCTTCGGTCGGGCCCAGCCATAGCGTGCGATAGGGTTCGGCCAGCGGACCGGTCAGGGCGCTGTCGATGTCTTCGACCGGCAGTGCCTGCAACTTCGCCAATTCGGTTTTCAGAGCTTCGACCGGCACGCCGACGTCGAGCAGCGGTTGCCAGAACGCCGGCAACTTGTTCAGCGCTTCGCGCACTTGCCGTTGCTCGCTGGGCTGGCTGACCAGTTGATTCAGCGACAGATAGCCTTGAAGTTTGTTCAGATTGACCAACTGATCCAGCCGCTCGCTCAACGCGGTTTGGCGTTCGAGCAATGCTTGTTGATTGGCCGCTCGCACCAGGAAAAACTGGCTGGTGGGTTGGTAGCCGGTGATGCGCGCAATGGTCTGGGCTTCGTCGGTCAATTGCTGCGGTGCGCCGACCCATTGGCGAATATCGTTTTTGGTATCGAGCTGCAACAGACCGCCCACGCAGAAGGCAATCAGCAGCACCAGCAGCACAGGCGTACGGGCGATTTTCAACAGCTTTTCGCGCAGTGCCAGCAAATACTCGGCGACGCGCAATGGCCATTGCGCCGGGCGCAAATCCGAACCCTTGAGCAGCGCAGGCAACAGGCACACCGCAGACAGGTAGGCGCCGAGCAGGCCGGCGGCGGAGAATACGGCGATCTGGGTCAGGGCCGGGAAGGGGGTCCAGGCCAGCGCGAGGTAACCGATGCAACTGGTGATCAGGCTCAGCGTCAGCCCCGGCAAGGTCAGGCGCAACGCCGGCCAGCTGTGCCAGGGTTTCAGGCTCCAGCTCTTGGACAAATAGTGCAGCGGGTAGTCGACCGCGACGCCGATCAGGCTGGAGCCGAGCACCAGCGTCATCACATGCATATGGCCGAACAGCGCCACGCACGCCACCGCGCCAAACAGCATGCCCACCAGCACCGGGACGAAGGCCAGCAATACGCGCAAACGGCGGAAGGCCAGCAACAACAGCAACAGAATGCCGACGGTGGCACCACCGCCGACCCAGGTTATCTCGCGTGTGGCTTGCCGCTGCCCGTTGGCCGCGTAGAGCAAGCCGCTGGCGGCCAGCAGTTGCACGTCAGCCTGGGCCGCTTCTTCACGGCTGTGTTTGAGCAGATCGGCCACTTGCAGCGGCAGGTTCATGTCGAAAGCATTGCCGGTGGTGCGCGCCCGCAGCAACACCCAGCTTTTGCCATCGGCATCGGCAACCAGTGCGCCGCTGCCGATGTCCAGTTGCACCGAACCGTGTTGCGGCTGGCTGTTCTGGATGCGCCCGGTCAGGCCCAGCCAGTCATCCTGGCTCGCCACCAGGCTGAAACCGGTGAATGGGTCGAACAATGCCTGCACCCGTTGCTGGATGAACGCGTCGGGATGCTCGATCAATTGCTGGCGATCCGCTGCCGAGAGCATCGCCAACCTGCCTTGCAGCAGTTGCGTGCGCAGCGCCGGCAAGTCGGCTTGCAGGGTCCACTGGACCTTTTCGAACAAACCGCTGGCCTGCCATTGCTCGCCCAGTTTCTGCGCCATGGCGACGGCTTGCTGGCGATCGGTGTGACCGACCAGCACCAGCATTTCGCGGTTCAGCGGTTCTTGCATGCGTTGTTCGGCGCGCAGTTCCAGCGCGTCTGGCGCCGTGCCCGGCACCAGTTCCATCAGGTTGGCCGACAGCGGCGCACCGTCCCGCCATTGCCAGCCGGCGAGCGCGAGCACCGCCAGCAGCAGGATCAGAAACAGCCGTGGAAGCGTGCGTTCACTCGGCAAAGTCATGTTGCTCCGCGTCGCTCAAGGGTTGGGTGCTGGTGCTGTCCTGCATCCGCAGCAAGGTGCTGTCACCCTGGGTTTCCAGCAGCTCGATGGTGTTCACCAATTCGCCGCCGGTGATGTTGATCTGATTGAACACCTGCTTGAGCAGCAGCGAGCGCGGGGTCAGCGTCAGTTTCCAGTTCTGTGCTTCGCCGCTCAGGGACAGTTCGAAGTCCCGTTGCAGCCCGCTGCTGTCGCCTTGCAGCACGGCGAGGAACAAGCGGTTCTGCTCGGCGCCGGCACTCTTGCCGGGCAGCATTTGCCAGCCGCTGGCGTCACGCCGAGCGATGCCTTTGCCGGTGATGCGGTAATCCTGTTGCAGCGGAGTTTTCAGCAACCACAGCAGGCCGTGGTTTTTCGCGAGGACGAAGGTGCCTTTGCTGGTCAGCGGCTGGGGCAGGGCGCGCAGGTGTTTTTCCTGGATGAAGTGGCCGTGGATCACGTCGGGTTTGGCCAGTTGATCGCTGAGCTGTTGCAGATCGAAGGAGTGGGCCATCGATGACAGGCCGAGCAGCGCCAAAGCGCCGAGGCATCTGAAAAACGGCTTCATGCGAGCATCCTTTCAACAGCGTCGGTGAAGATTTTGGGCGAGGCCAATTGCATCTCACGGCTGCTCATGTCGACGGCAACCTGCACGGAGACGGCGCGGGTCAAGCGTTCGCCGGTTTCCAGGTCGCTGATCAGGTAGTTGATCTTCAGCCGGTTCTCCCACTCCACCAGATTGGCGCGCACGTTCAGCTTTTGGCCGAACACCGCACCACGCACATAGCGCAATTGCAGGTCGATCACCGGCCAGGCGTAACCCGACTCGGACATGGCCGTGTAGTTGTGGCCGATTTTATCCAGCAGCGCACAACGGGCGATTTCCAGGTACTTGATGTAATGGCCGTGCCAGACCACGTTCATGCTGTCGACGTCAAAGAACGGCACGAGGATTTCCGTATCAGTGTGAAGCACTCCCTTGCTACGCATGCAGCCTCCAGTGTTGCTCGGCAATCCGTTTCAGGCACAGGCGCAATTCGCCTTCCAGCGCGCGGTCTTCGATGACCGGCGGGAAGTCCTTGGCCAGCTCTTCGTGCATGGCGGCGAGGGCCGGTGGCAACGGGCGCGCGTCCTCGGCCTTGCTGCGCAGCCACACGCCTTGATTGGCGGCGAGCAGCGTGGCGGCGGCGACCTGTTCGGTCAGCTCCAGCACACGAATGGCATCGCGGGCAGCGATGGTGCCCATGCTCACTTTGTCCTGGTTGTGGCATTCGGTGGAGCGCGAAAACACGCTGGCCGGCATGGTGTTTTTCAGCGCTTCGGCGGTCCAGGCGCTGGTGCCGATCTGCACGGCTTTGAAGCCGTGGTTGAGCATCGCTCGATCTGCCGTGGCGCCGGACAAATTGCTCGGCAAGCCATGGTTGTAACGCTCGTCCACCAGCAACGCGAGTTGACGGTCGAGCAGGTCGGCCACGTTGGCCACCAGGTTTTTCAGGCTGTCCATGGCGAACGCGATGTGGCCGCCATAGAAATGCCCGCCGTGCAGCACGCGCTCGGCTTCGGCGTCGATGATCGGGTTGTCGTTGGCGCTGTTGAGTTCGATCTCGATGAACGAACGCAGCCAGTTCAGGCTGTCGGCCAAGACGCCAAGTACGTGCGGCGCGCAGCGCAGGGAATAGCGGTCTTGCAGGCGATGCAGCGGCGCGGTCGGCGCGTCGATCGCCAGATCCTTGCGCAGCCACGCGGCGACCTGCATTTGCCCCGGATGCGGTTTGGTGGCGAACAGGCGCTCGTCGAAGTGCTCCGGATTGCCTTGCAGAGCGACCACGTTCAGCGCGGTGATGCGCGTGGCCAGTTGCAGCAGGTAATCGGCGCGGGCATAAGCCAGGCAGGCGAGGCCGGTCATGACGGCGGTGCCGTTCATCAGCGCGAGGGCTTCTTTGGGGCGCAGCACCAGCGGCTCCCAACCGAGTTCGCGGTGCACATCGGCGGCCTGGCGGCGTTCGCCGCGGAACATCACTTCGCGCTCGCCGGACAGGGTCGCCGCGACGTAGGACAGCGGCGTCAGATCACCGCTGGCGCCCACCGAGCCTTCTTCCGGGATCAGCGGCAAAATGTCGTGTTCAAGGAATGCTTGCAGGCGTTCCAGCAGCTCAATGCGAACCCCCGACACGCCGTGGCACAGCGACTGCAAACGTGCAGCCAGCACCGCGCGGGTGGCTTGGGCGTCGAGCAGTTTGCCCAGGCCGCAGCCGTGGAACGTGTACAGATGACGCGGCAACGCTTCGACGTGATGCAGTGGCACCGCGACCACGCAGGAATCGCCGTAACCGGTGGTCACGCCATAAATCACGCCTTCCTTGTCCAGCAGGGAATCGAGGAATCGTGCGCCCTTGGCGATGCGCTCGCGGTACGCAGGGTCAGCCTGCAACTGCGTCGGCACCTGACGGTTGGCCAGGGCCAGCACGTCTTCGATGCGCAAAGGGAGTTCGCCGAAGGTTACCGGCTCAAGCGTTGGCGTCGTCATCGGTCTTCCAGAAAGGGTAAAAGTTGAACCATTGTTGAGGTGCTTCGAGGCAATAGTGGCCCAGGCGCTCGGCGTAGCGGGTCGCCCACTGATGAATGACCTGCTCGCGGTCGCTGCGCTTCCAGGTGATCGCATCGGCGAACGGTTCGAGGGTCAGTCGATAATCGCCGTCGGGTTTCTTCAGGCACAGCATCAGGTTGACCGGGCATTTCAACAGACCGGCCAACAACCATGGCCCCTGCGGAAACTTTGCCGGATGGCCAAGGAAATCCACGGTCACGCTGCGACCGCCGTGCAACGGCACGCGATCACCGGCAATCGCCAGCCATTCGCCGCGCTCCAGGCGCTCGTGCAGTTGCAGCATGATCACCGGGTCCAGTTCGCTGACCTGAATCAGCCGCAGATTGGTGGCCCCGGCTTCGCCCAGCAGACGGTTGAACTGCTCGGCGTGCTTGGTGTGCACCAGCACGTTCATCGTGACCTTTTCGCCGATCTCCGCCAGCGCGCGGCAGACTTCGAGATTGCCCAGGTGTGCGCCCACCAGCAGTTGCCCGCGGCTGCCACGCAACTGATTGCGCAACAGCGCCGGGTCGACGATTTCGATCTGCTCGATGCTCAGCTTGCCGTTCCACACGTCGAGTTTGTCGAGCATCGAATCAGCGAAGGCCATGAACTGACCGAATACCCGCCAATGGGTCGGACGCAATTCAGTGCGAGCGCTCCAGTCGGCGAGGCGTTGCTGGTATTGCCAGGCACTGCGGCGGGCGCTGCGACCGAACAGGAAAAAGTACAGAACGATGCCGTACAACAGCGGGCTCAACAGTCGGCGGCCGAGGACTTTGGCGCCGAACGCGGTGAGCTTCATCAGCCAGAAGCTGCCGCGCTCCTCGCGGTCGGCCCAATGCTTTTTGTCGACGTTGCTGCTCATGCTCGCCACCGTCGCCAGAGGATTACCGGCGCCCGCAGCAACATGCCGAAGAACAACCGGGTGTGCATGCTCGAAATCAGCACATTGTCGTGGAACATGCGGAAATGCGAGACGCCGTCCAGCGGGTAATGCACCTTGGTTGGCAGCCACTGCATCGGCTGATTGCGCCAGGACAGGCGCACCAGAATGTCCGAGTCGAAGTCCATGCGCTTGCCGACTTTGGCCGATTCGATCACGGCCAGGGTCGGTGACAATGGATAGACGCGGAAACCGCACATGGAATCGCGAATCTGCAACGACAAGGTGTTGATCCACACCATCACGTGCGTCAGGTAGCGGGCGTACAACCGACCTTTCGGCACACTGGCGTCGTATTGCGGATAGCCGCAGATCACTTCGCGCGGATGGGTGCGCGAGTGTTCGATGAACGTCGCGACGTCTTGCAGGTCGTGTTGACCGTCGGCGTCCACCTGCAAGGCGTGGCTGAAGCCCAGGCGTGAGGCTTCGCGCAGACCGGTCATGACCGCGCCACCCTTGCCCTGGTTGGCGGCGAGGCGGATCAGGTAGACCATCTCGCGCTCAGCCAGGCGATCGAGCACCTTGGCGCAGGCCGGGCTGCTGGCATCGTCCACCAGAATGCACGGCAGGCCGTAGGCAATCAGGGCGTCGACCACCGTGGTGATGGCGGTTTCGTGGTTGTAGACGGGCACGACGGCGCAGGGGTTATGCATGTTGGGTTACACCCGCAAGACCGAGTTGCCTGCATCGCGAGCAGGCTCGCTCCCACACTAGATTCGTGCGTGACGCAGACACCCTGTGGGAGCGAGCCTGCTCGCGATTGAGTGCGTAGCACTCACCAAATTTATGCATCACTCGAAGCCTCCAGCAAAATCCGCCCGCTGGAACACGTGGCGGTCTCGTTGCGATAGGCGAAATACAACTTGCTGCGTACCGGATCGAAACGCAGGTGTAACTGGATTTCATCGCCGGGGCGCACCAGTTGCTGGAACTTCAGCACTTCCATGCCGGCGAATTTTTTCGGCAGGTTCATCAACTGCTGGCCAAGGCTCAACGCCCAATCCACTTGCACCACGCCGGGCAATACCGGCGCCTGAGGGAAATGGCCGCTGAAGTAGGCGAGGTCCGGTGGCACCGCCAGTTGCAGGCTCCATTCGCCATCGGCTTCGACCTGCTCCAGCACTTGTGGTGCCTTCGGACGCGGCGCCAGCAACTGCGCTTCGACGTCGGCCTGAGGCAGTTTGCCCTGAGCGTTCAGCGGCAACTGCCGCAGTAAACGCCAACGTCGAGGCAAGGCAAGGGCTTCGCAATGCTGACTCAGGTGTTGGCGCAATGCCTGAGTGAGGGTGCGTCGACCTTGATTGCGCAAGGCATGCAAACCTTGCTCGCTCAGCACCAGCAACGCACCCAGTGATGCGCGATTTTCCTGAACCACGCCCAGGCGCGCTTCGGCGACCCAGTCGTGGGCCATCAGCGCGTGTTCCAGCATCGGCAAGGAGATACGTTTTTCTTCCAGTTTGACGATCCGGTCCAGACGGCCCAGCAATTCGAAGCGGCCATCGGCAGCGATTCGCGCGGCATCCGCGGTGTGTTCAATATGGCCCGGTGGCAGGTACGGCGAGGCAATGAGCAGCGCGCCATCGCTGTCCTGGCTCAATTCGATGCCGGCAAACGGCTGCCACAAATCAAGTCCCTGGCGCCAGGCAATGCCGCCGGTTTCCGAGCTGCCGAAGATTTCCGTCGGCCACTGTTGCAGGCGTTGCTGCAGGCTTTGCGCCGCCTCGGCCGGCAATGCGCCGCCCGAGGAAAACACCCGACGAACCGCGCTCAAGGCCGGCCAGTCGAGGTTGTCGCCCATGCGCTTGAGCAGCGCCGGGCTGGCGACCCAGGCGAAGGCCGGGTGTTCGCGGCTGGCGCGCTGCAAATCTTCCGGAAAGGCCAGTTGCTTGCGCACGAACGAGCGCCCGGCACACAGCGGCCACAACACCCGAAACAGCAAACCGTAGATGTGTTGGGTGGCGACGCTGCCGATGATGCAGGCTTCAGCCAGATCGGCGCCCCAGAGGTGTTCCAGCGCTTCGACTTCATTGGCCAGTTGGCGCAGGTTTTTGTCGATGCGTTTGGGCGCGCCACTGGAGCCGGAGGTGCACAGACTAAGCGTGCAGCGATCAAGGTCCAGCGCTGCGCCACTCAGCGGCGCATGGCGATAGTCGCTCAACTGAGCGTCATCGGCCTGATCCGTCAGCCACAGATCGACTTCGCTCGACCAGCGCTGGCGCGTCTGGGGTTGCAGGTCGGCAGGCAGCAACACGCTGACCCCGGCACGCCAGGCGCCAAGCAGGGCAATTGCCAGGTCGGCGGCGTCTTCCAGATGCACGGCAATGCGCTGCACACCCTGCGCTTGCAGGCCGGCGGCCAGGCTCAGGGCCTGTTCGCACAATTGTGCGTGATTCAGCACCGGCCCGGCCGTTACGGCGCGTTCCGGCTGAGCCTTGAGCAACAGGTGCTCAAGTTTTATCCAATTCATGGGTGGCCTCGTACCCGTTGTCGTATAAGCCATTCAATGGCAAACATCAGGCCGATCAATCCATAGGAGATCAGGCCGGTGTACAACATCCACCAACTCAGCGGCGCCCAGAGGGTCAGGGCGGCGGCGCACAAACCGTTGCAAAGAAAAAACCAGCACCAGGCAATGGTGACCTGGCGGGTGTAACGAATGGCCTTGGCCGGCAAGCGTGGCTCACGCAGGCGGGCCAGGCGCTCGATCATCGGCGGGCCGAATTTCAGGCTCAACCCGAACAGCACCAGCATGAAGCCGCTGATCAGCACGGGGTACCAGCGCAGCATGGCGGGGCTGTCGAACAGTGCAAGCAACAGGCAAAACACGATGGCGACGATGGCCATCCACAGGCTCCCTGGTCGACGCACGCCTGTCACCGCTCGCGCCAGCCACAGGCTGCCCAGCAGCAGGCCGAACTGCCACGGGGCGAAATGCTCCATGCCGAAATACACCGCGAAAGGGTACAGCAGCCCCGCGAGCAGCAGGCCGAGGCCGATCAGTCGACTCATGCGGCCGGCTGAACCAGACGGTAGACCGCCTCGACGACGTCGCTGACGGTACGCACCGATTTGAATTCTTCGGCGGCGATTTTCTTGCCGGTCTGGCGTTTGATGTGATCGATCAGGTCGACCGCGTCAATGCTGTCGATTTCCAGGTCCTGATACAGGTTGGAGTCGAGGCTGACACGTTCTGGATCCAGCTCGAAGAGTTCGACCAAGGCATCGCGCAGGGTGTTGAAAATGTCGTCACGAGTTTGCATGGTCCGGTCTCAAGCTGCCTGTTTTGCAGTGACGAACGCCGCAAGGCTCGCCACGTTGCTGAAGTGATTGCGGGTGTCCTTGGCGTCGGCATCGATTTTGATGCCGTACTTTTTCTGGATCGCCAGGCCGAGTTCCAGGGCGTCGACGGAGTCCAGGCCCAGACCTTCACCGAACAGCGTCTGGTCATTGCCGATGTCTTCGACGCTGATGTCTTCGAGGCCAAGGGCGTCGATGATCAACAGTTTTATTTCACGGTGCAGATCGCTCATCTTCGGCGAGCTCCTTAATAAAGTAGTGATGCAGGTAATCATTGAGCTTGCGCGAGGCTTGAGGCGCCGGGCCTTGTGCAGCGAAGGCCTGTGGGTCTATATCGGCCCCGACACGGAAACTGAAGTGCACGCGACGTTTTGGGATCCGATACCAGGGTTCGGCCTTGGTCAATGTGGTCGGGCTGACCTTGATGACCACGGGAGTGAGGATTTTCGCACCGCGCAGTGCGATCGACGCCGCACCCCGATGGAAGGCGGGTGCTTCGCCGGGTTGGGTGCGGGTGCCTTCGGGAAAAATGATCAGGGTCTGGCCGCTTTTCAGCGCGTCGGCCGCGGCGTCGAGCATGTCCATGCTGCCGTCGTTGCTGATGTATTCGGTGCAGCGTAACGGGCCACGGGTGAAAGGGTTTTCCCACAGGCTGCTTTTGACCACGCAGTTGGAGTGGCGCACCAGGCCGATCAGGAACACCACGTCGATCAGCGATGGGTGATTGGCGATGATCATCTGCCCGGGGCGGCCGAGTTTTTCCGCGCCCTCGATGTCGTAGGTCAGCACGCCGGTGCGGGCCATGAACCGGACGAAAAACCAGAAACAGCGGCTGACGGTTTGCCGCGCGCGCAAGCGGTGCGTCTGTGCATCGCCGGGCAGACAGCCCAGCACCGGGAATACCACCAGGCGCAGGCAAAGCCCGCCCAATCCGAAGAGGGTGAAGCTTGCGGCGGTGGCCAGCAAACGCCAGTAATAGGCGTCGCGGTTTTTTTCGGTTACCGATTGCGTTGCCAGTTCCATACACGATTTTTCCAGGCATGTTGGCAGGTGGTCTGCTGGCCCAGCAGGGTACGCAAGAGATTCAGGGCATGGGGCCAGTGGGCTTTGGACAACTCATCCGAAGTGCTGTTCAAGGACAGTTGCCAGTCATTGCCCGGTGTGAGCAACAAAGCCACCGCGTAGGGAAACGGCACGTCGTCGATCCAGGTCGAATAGGCTTCGGGTGGCTGCTCTTCGGTGACCACCAGCAGGACGGCGGGCGCTCCTTCGCCAAGCAGCGCCGCAGCCTCTAGCATGCCGTGTTCAAGGCCATCGCCGGCCGCAGCCAGCGCGGTCATTTCGCTGGTTTCGCCGCGCATGATCGACCACAGGCCGATGACTGCGTTGTGCACAGACAGGCTGAACTGAGTCGGCGACAGGGGCTGGTCGGCGGCCAGATCGCTGAGGATTTCGAAGGTGCGCGGGGTTTCGCCGTGGCGGGAAATAAAGACCAACGGTAGGTCAGGGCGACCATCGGCCAATGGCCAGCCGACACTGAACGCCATCCGCGCCAGGCGGCTGAGCCGCCGCCGTTGCATGGCCGGCAGAAACGAGACGTCGGGGGCGGCATCGCAGCTTGGCAGCACGACCGGTTGTCGGCTCCAGGCCTGCCAATCGTCCACGCTTTCGAGCCCAGGGGCCCACGCGCGCCATTGGGCGATGTTGAAGTTGATCACAGACATTCATCCCGCCCCTGCGGGCTTTCTTGACGCGGCAAGTCGCAAAATCGGCGATTCACCTGACGTGACGCTGAGCGTCGAGTGGCGCGCATTATCCCGTTGCGGCGAGCGCGTAGCAAATGCTGGTTACATTTTGCTCAACGAAATGTACCGATTGGTTCGTGAAAAGCTGTCGTTTGGCCATTATTCACATCGGTGGACGGATGTCTGTCGGCGCCGAGAGCATTTTTCCGGACGAGAAGGCGGCTTTTTCGGTGAGTGTTTGCACCTGACTGCGTAGTCCCTGTGCCGGCGAGGTAGCTAAGCGACGCCGTGGACTACTACACTCGGTCATCTTTGATACACGGAGGTTTTGACATGCGGCGCGTGGTATTCAATCAGAAAGGCGGCGTAGGCAAATCCAGCATTGCCTGCAATCTGGCGGCGGTCAGTGCCAGCGAGGGCTATCGCACCCTGTTGGTGGATCTTGATGCTCAGGCCAATTCGACCCAGTACCTCACCGGGCTCACCGGTAATGACATTCCGATGGGGATTGCCGACTTCTTCAAGCAAACGCTGTCTTCAGGCCCGTTTTCGAAGAAAAACCAGGTCGATATCTACGAAACCCCTTTCGACAACCTCCACGTCATCACCGCCACCGCCGAACTGGCGGACTTGCAGCCCAAGCTTGAGGCGAAACACAAGATCAACAAGCTGCGCAAACTGCTCGACGAGCTGGCCGAAGATTACGACCGGATCTACCTCGATACGCCGCCAGCGCTAAATTTTTATGCGGTTTCTGCCTTGATTGCCGCCGATCGTGTGCTGATCCCCTTCGACTGCGACAGTTTCTCGCGTCAGGCACTGTACGGTTTGCTGGCGGAAATCGAAGAATTGAAGGACGACCACAACGAAGGGCTGGAGGTCGAGGGTATCGTCGTCAACCAGTTCCAGGCCCGCGCCAGCCTGCCCCAGCAAATCCTCGACGAGTTGATTGCCGAAGGGCTGCCCGTGCTGCCGGTGTACCTGGGCACTTCGGTGCGCATGCGCGAATCGCATCAGGCCAACACGCCGCTGATCCACCTCGACCCACGGCACAAGCTGACCCAGCAATTCGTCGAGCTGCATAGCCTGCTCGAAAACGCCTGATCTTCCCGGCACCACCGAACCCCTGTGGGAGCGAGACCGGCTTGCCGGCGATAGCGGTGTGTCAGACAACATCAATGTTGAATGACAGATAGCAATCGCGAGCAGGCTCGCTCCCACAATGGATCGCGGTGCTATTAAATCCCCTGGCTACGCAACCAGCTCATCAACTGCGGCAACGGAAACGCCCCGCTCTGGCGTGCCACTTCCCGGCCGTTCTTGAACAGAATCAGGCTCGGAATCGAGCGAATCCCCAACTGCGCCGACAACTGCTGATTCGCCTCGCTGTCCAGCTTGGCCAGCCTGCATTTGCCCGCCAACTGACTGGCTGCCTGCTCAAACACCGGCGCAAAAGACTTGCACGGCCCGCACCAGTCCGCCCACACGTCCACCAGCAACGGCAGATCGCCCTTGATCTGACTGGCGTAATCACCTTGTTTCAATTCGAAAGGCTTGCTCAGCAAGACCTCGGCTTTGCAGCGCCCGCATTTCGGCTGATCGCCGAGGCGCTCGGCGGGGATGCGGTTGAGGCCGTTGCAGTGGGGGCAGGGGATGAGGAGTGGTTCGGACATAATCGGGCTCTGAATAAATGGGTAATCAGTGAAGCTGATCTGGAGTCGAAGTCGGTGGTTATCAAGGCGACATTCCGTAAGTCACTCAAGAGGAACAACTGATCTCCAAATGCTTCCCCCACTCCGGCGGCCGTTCGGCGTAACCCTCCATCCCCGGCTGCTCCTCGAACGGATTGCTCAGCACCGCATGCAGCCGGCGAACCTCTGAATAGTCGCCGCTTTCCGCCGCATCGATGGCTTTCTGCGCCAGGTAGTTGCGCAGGATGTAGAGCGGATTGACCGCGTGCATCCGTTGGCGGCGTTGTGGCTGATCCACCTCACCTTCGCGGGCAACACGGGCGACATAGCGCTCGGCCCAGGCATCGAAGCCCTTGATGTCGACGAAGTCATCGCGCAAGCGGGCGACGGCCAGCTCGGGTGACTCGTCGCCGAGGCGGCGGAAGAACAGGCTGTAATCGACGCCGCTGTTCTGCATCAGTTGCAGCAATTGCTCCAGCAGTTTCTGGTCATCGTCTTCGGCGGTGGTGAAGCCGAGACGGCGGCGCATCAGGTCCAGGTAATGGGCCTGGAACAGTGGCAGGTACAGCCCCAGGGTTTCGCGCAGGGCTTCGACGCTGATGAACGGCGTCAGCGCCTGGGCCAGGGCGCTGAGGTTCCACTGGCCGATCGGCACCTGGTTGCTGAAGGAGTAACGGCCCTGATCATCGGAGTGGTTGCAGATGAAGTTGGCGTCGAAGTCATCGAGGAAGGCGAACGGGCCGAAGTCGAAGGTGATGCCGAGGATCGACATGTTGTCGGTGTTCATCACGCCGTGGCAGAAGCCATAAGCCTGCCATTTGGCGATCAGCTCGGCATTGCGCTCGACGACTTCGCGGAACATCGCCAGGTACGGTTCTGGCTGTTCGAGGCATTCCGGGAAGTGCATGGCCAACACGTGCTCGCCGAGTTCTTTCTGCTTTTCGGGGCGTTTGGTGTAGTAGAAATACTCGAAATGCCCGAAGCGCACATGGCTCGGTGACAGGCGCAGGATCATGGCTGCGCGTTCCTGTTTTTCGCGCCACACCGGCGTGTCGGAGCCGATCACGCACAACGCGCGGGTAGTCGGGATGTTCAGGGCATGCAGCGCTTCGGACGCAAGGAACTCACGGATCGACGAACGCAGCACCGCACGGCCATCGCCCATGCGCGAAAAAGGCGTCTGGCCGGCGCCTTTGAGGTGCAGGTCCCAATGCTCGCCGGCCTCGTTGTAGACCTCGCCCAGCAGCAGTCCGCGACCGTCGCCCAGCTGTGGGTTGTAGGAGCCGAACTGATGCCCGGAATAAACCATCGCACGTGGCACCGCGTCGGCCCACAGCTTGTGGCCGCTGAACAGCTCGGCGAACTCCGGGGTTTCGGCCTCGGCCGGATCAAGGTCGAGCAGCGCCATGGCGGCAGGGCTCGCGACGACCAGGCGCGGATTATCGATGGGCTCGGGCAGTACGTGGGCAGAAAACGTATCGCCCAGGCGATCGAAGCGATTATCGAAGGTCAGTTCGTCGAGGGCTTTCACCGGCCATCTCCAGCAGAATGTCCGAGCATTCTGCTAGGGATAGGGCGGTTAGTCGAGTTTGGCGGGCGGCGGCTCTTGCAGCGGTTTGCCATCGGCCATCGGCACGATGGTTTTGGCTTCCGGCTCGATGGGCACCATTTTGTATTCCTGGCCGTGCAGGTTCTTCAGGTAAACCTCCATCTGCCGGAACGAAATGTTGATGTGCTGCTTCTTGAACTCGCGGTTGATGAAGCGGTTGACCTCATCGAGTACCGGGTTGCGGTCGCCGAGGTCGCGCACATGCATGCGCAGCTCGTGGTCGAGGGTGCTTTCGCCGAAGTTCAGGAAGTACACGTGCGGCTCTGGATCCTTCAGCACGCGCGGGTTGTCCCGGGCGGCTTTGAGCAGCAGTTCTTTCACCAGGTCCAGGTCCGAACCGTAATCGACGCCGAGCTTCAAGGTCACCCGGGTAATCGTGTCGGTCAGCGACCAGTTGATCAGTTGCCCGGTGATGAACGTCTTGTTCGGGACGATGATGTCCTTGCGGTCGAAGTCGGTGATGGTCGTGGCGCGGATGCGGATCTTGCTGACCGTGCCCGACAGGTTGCCGATGGTGATCGTGTCGCCGATCCGCACCGGGCGTTCGAACAGGATCATGATCCCGGAGATGAAGTTCGCAAAAATCTCCTGCATCCCGAAACCAAGTCCCACCGAAAGCGCTGCCACCAGCCACTGCAACTTGTCCCAGCTCACGCCGAGCGTGGACAGGGTCGAGACGAAACCGATGCCGGCGATCACGTAAGACAGCAGCGTGGTCGTGGCGTAGGCGCTGCCCTGCGCCAGGTTCAGCTTCGACAATACGAACACTTCCAGCAGCCCTGGCAAGTTGCGTGCGAGGGCGAAGGTGATGCCGATGATGATCAGCGCCCCCAGCATGTCGCCGATGCTGATCGGCACCATGCTCATGTTGGCGCCGGTGCCGCTGGTGTATTCGTAGAGGGTGATGTTGTCGAGGTACGAGAACACCGAAATCAGATCGGACCAGACCCAGTACAGCGCAGCGATGAAGCCGCCGAGCAGCGCCAGGCGAATCAGGCGCAACGACTGCTCGTTGACCTTCTCGATGTCCAGGGTCGGCTCTTCGATCACCGCTTCGCCATCGCCGGCCTCTTTCGCTGCCTGGCGTTTGGCCAGGGCGCGCTGGTAGGCGAGACGGCGTGCTGCAACGCTCAGGCCGCGGACGAACGTGGCTTCGATCACCAGCCAGAACATCAGCAGGTAAAGCGTGTTGATCAAGCGGTCGCTGAGCTTCAGCGCGGTGTAGTAGTAGCCGAAGCACACCGCCACGAACAACGCGACAGGCAGGACGGTGAACATGACCCCGACCGCTTTGCGGAACAACGAGGCGTTTTCGTGCGTCGGGCTGCTGATCAGCAATCGGCTGAGCAGCCAGGTCATCAAGGCGTAGCAGATCAGTACGACCGGCATGCCCAGCACGTCATCGGCCAGCCCCGCCGGTTGCAGCTCGGCAACGGCCACCACCGCGACCAACGCCATGACCACCAGCCCGAGACGGCGGACCCAGCCCTGGAGAAATTCGACCTGAGGCTTTTCCCAGCGGAAATGCAGTTCGGCGACGCCGCCCGGCGCGAGGATCCGGTAGGCGGTGTAGAACACCAGCCAGGCCTGAGCCATTTGCAGCAGCGCCGCGCCCATGTTGGCGTTCTGCCCCCGAGCGTCGATTTGCAGGGCCAGGCCACACAGGGCCAGGCCCAGCGCAACCGGCAATGCCAGCAGAATATTGACCAGAATCGCCTGCGGCGTGTGCAACTGGCTGTCACGCTTGAAGTGGCCGATGTCCTGGTGAACCTTGTTCAGTCGGGCATACAGGCTTTTGCGCCGCCACAGCAGGGCGCCGATCACCAGTACCAACGGGAGAAACAGCAGCGGTCGCTGAGTCAGGCCGTCAATCAATTCACTCACGCTCGACGCCAGCGGCAGGGTCGCCACCTGGCGTTGCAGACGTTCCGGCACGCCGCGCATCCATTCAAGATCGAGCGGCTTGTTGCTGGGAATCCAGAACATCTGTTCGTCGAGGGTCGCCCGCAGGCTTTGCGCGGTGCTGAGCAGTTGCTTCTGATTGAGTTGCAGCGTGATCGATTCGTTGAGCACCGCGCTCAGTTCGCGGTTCAGCCGCTCCAGCAGGTCGGCGCGGGTCGTGGCCAGTTCCAGCAGGCTCTTGCGCAGTTGCGGGGTGACTTGCTCGGGCGGCTGAGTCGACAGCAGGTTGTCGACATAGGTCGCCGGGTTGCTGAGCAATTCCCGTTGCTGACTGACTTCGAACTGATACAGGCGAATGTCGGCGATCTGGTCGGCCAGGTCGCGGTCGACCTTGAGGCGCGGCAGGCCCTGTTTCTGTTTGTAGAGGATTTTCGACAGCAGCAGGCTGCCCTTGAGCACGCTGATTTGCTCGTCGAGGGCCGAATCGCTCTGGGTTACGTTGTCGAGTTGCTGCTTGGTTTGCAGGTTCTGCTGGGTGACTTCGTTGAGGCGGTCGGTGCTCTTGAGCAGGTAGTCCGAAAGCTTCAGGTTTGCCGCACTTTCGGTGGCCAGCAGGGCGCTGCCGCCGGACTTCTGCGCTTCGATGGACTGCTGCGTCACCGTCTCCTGGGACTGGGCCAGGCGTTTCTGGTTGATCAGGTTTTGCAGCTCCTGGATTTCGCGATCCAGGCGGTCGGATTTTTCCGAGAGCAAGTCATGCTGGCTGTTGCCCAGGTCCTGCAACTGGCTGTTGCCGGCCAGTTCCTGGCGACGTAGCGGGATCAGTGCATTCAGTGCCGCGAGTTCGGCATTGAGCAGGTCGCGTTGTTCGCTGCTCAAGGTCTTGCCGTTGTCTTTGCCGGCCTTGAGAATGTTATTGATCTGCTGGATGCGCGTCTGGCTGGTGGAGATTTCAGCCTGGGCGCGCTCAGGGCGGGTCTGGGCGGTAATGACCAGGCTGTTCGCATCGGCGAGGGCTTTCTGCATATCGCTTTGCTGGGTCGCGCGCTCGGTCAGCATCTGCTCGAGCTGCTGCACGGATTCTTTGCCGTAGCGTTGCGCCACAGGGATGGCGCTGCTGGCTTTGAGGCGTGTCAGCTCGCGCTGGTTCTCGATGTTCTGCTTGGGCGCGGTAGCGAGTTGCTGCTTCAGATCGGCCAGCTTGCGCTCGTAATCACGCTTGTTGTTGAGCTGGGTCAGCGTGCTTTGCAGCAACGTTTGCAGGGCTTTCTGATCGGCTTCCGGCAGTTTGCGGTCGGCGATCTTGTCCAGGCTCGCCTGCACGGCTTCGCTGGACGGTGGTTCCGCCGCTTGCAGGGTGCCGACAGACAGACTCAAGCCCAGCAGGGCCATGATGAAAAAGGTGCGCAGGGTTGACATAGAGACCGATCGAAAACGAGACGAAGAATGAAGTTTAGAGGAAGAGTCCCGGACCCGGGCGACTTCCTTCGGGGAATCTGACGCCCACTTTGCCGATCTTGTTCCCTTCCATGACCGCGACGGTCCAGATGGTGTTGTTCCATTCCACCTGGTCACCCACGACTGGCGCACCGCCCACTTTGTGAGCAATGAAACTGGCCAGAGTCATATCCGGATCGATGCCTTCGACTTTCAACCCGTACAGGGCAGCAACCGCCGCCAGCTGGGCATCTCCTTCGAGTACGAAGTCGCCGAAGAAACGCAAATCGAGGCCTCGTTGAGGCGCCTGGCTAAACAGTTTTCCAAGGGCCGGCAGGTTGTGTTCGTGGCCGATTACGCAGAGCAAATCATCGACTTCGAGCACCGTACTACCCGACGGATGGAGCAGTTGCTGGCCACGAAACAGTGCGGCGATGCGTGTGCCTTCGGGCATTTTCAGTTCGCGAAGGGGCGAGCCGATGCACCATTTTTCGGCACCGAGGCGATAAACGAACAGCTCCCACTCGCTGGTGACATGCACTTCCAGGGCTGAGCGCGAGATCGGCGCAGGTTCCGGTGGCACCGTCACCTTTAGCAGTTTGGCGATCCACGGCAGGCTCGTCCCCTGTACCAGCAACGACACCAGCACAATAAAGAAGGCGAGGTTGAAGTAGAGCTGGGCGTTGGGCAGGCCGGCCATCAGCGGGAACACCGCCAGAATGATCGGGACCGCGCCGCGCAGGCCGACCCAGGAAATGAAGGCTTTCTCTCGACCGTGGAAGGCCTTGAAGGGCAGCAGGCCAACCAGCACCGACAGTGGCCGTGCAAACAGGATCATCCACAGCGCCAGGCCCAGCGCAGGCAAGGCGATCGGCAGCAAGTCGTGCGGCGTGACCAGCAGGCCCAGCACCAGGAACATGCCGATCTGCGCCAGCCACGCCATGCCGTCGAGCATGTGCAGAATGCCGTGGCGGCTGCGTACCGGACGGTTGCCGATCACCAGGCCGCACAGGTAAACCGCGAGGAAACCGCTGCCGTGCAGGGCGTTGGTCAGGGCGAACACCACCAGGCCGCCGGCGATCACCAGAATCGGATAGAGGCCGGTGGCCAGATTGATCCGGTTGACCAGTTGCAGCATCAGCCAGCCGCCACCGAGCCCGATCACGCCGCCGATGCCGAACTCGCGCAACAGGTGGGTCAGCAGGCTCCAGTGCAGGCCGGTCTGGCCGCTGGCGAGCATGTCGATCAGGGTGACGGTGAGGAACACCGCCATCGGGTCGTTGCTGCCGGACTCGATTTCGAGACTGGCGGTGACCCGTTCGTTCAGGCCTTTGCCGCCGAGCAGCGAGAACACCGCCGCAGCATCCGTGGAGCCGACGATGGCGCCGATCAGCAGGCCCTGGATCAGGTTCAGATCGAACAGCCAGGCCGCGGCCATGCCGGTCAGCCCGGTGGTGATCAACACCCCGACCGTGGCCAGCGACAGCGCCGGCCATAACGCCACACGAAAACTCGACACCCTGGTGCGCAAACCGCCGTCGAGCAGGATCACCGCCAGTGCGAGGTTGCCGACCAGATAAGCCGTTGGGTAGTTATCGAAAATAATCCCGCCGCCATCGACGCCGGCGGCCATGCCCACGGCCAGGATGATCACCAGAATCGGGATACCGAGGCGGGACGAAAGTGAGCTCACCAGAATGCTCGCACCTACCAGCAACGCGCCGATCAAGAACAGGCTGTTGATGGTCGTCGCATTCAAAGGCAATACTCCAGAAAGCTGAAAGGCGGGCACACACTGACCATGCAGTCTGCGTGCCAGCGATTCTAACCTGTTGAAATGTGATGCTGTCAAAAAGCTTTTGCAGATCAAAAGCCCTACGCATGATCCGTCTACACGCGATCCCTTGTAGGAGCCGGCTTGCTGGCGATGGCGTCTGTGAAATCGCCATCGCCAGCAAGCC